>NZ_JBAVFI010000192.1:0-4577 GCF_049588175.1 Mesobacillus sp. | reverse complement strand
CTATCGAGGTTGCCCATTTAAAAGGGAATATTGAATTCCGTGATGTTACGTTCAGCTATGACAACAACAAGCCGGTCCTTGAGGGGATTGACCTGAAAATTAACCATGGCGAAACAGTCGCCTTTGTCGGACCATCAGGGGCGGGCAAAACGACGATTTGCTCGCTGATTCCTCGTTTTTATGATGTGAACAACGGTGGCATCTTCATTGATGGAATCGATATTCGCGATATGACGAAAAAATCGCTGCGCTCCCAGATCGGGATTGTCCAGCAGGATGTCTTTCTGTTCACAGGAACGCTCCGCGAAAATATCGCTTATGGTTCACTTGGTGCGAAGTTCGAAGATATAGTTCGAGCCGCAAAGCAGGCCCATTTAGAAGATTTCATCGCGTCATTGCCGGATGGTTATGAAACTCAAATCGGAGAGCGCGGACTGAAGCTGTCAGGCGGGCAGAAGCAGCGAATCGCGATTGCCAGGATGTTTCTCAAGAATCCGCCAATCCTCATCTTGGATGAAGCAACCTCAGCACTAGATACTGAGACTGAAAGAATTATCCAAGGCGCGCTCGCCGATCTATCCAAAAATAGGACTACACTTGTCATCGCGCACAGACTGGCAACGATTCGCAGCGCAGACAAAATCGTCGTGGTAACGGAAGACGGAATTGCCGAAGAGGGCAGCCATGATGAGTTGATCGAACAGGGAGGCATCTTTGCAAATCTTCATAAGGTGCAGTTTGAGACTTCTATTTAAAAATGGTTTATTTTTCCTCTCGATTTGCTATGATGTAAATAGATAGTCCAAATTAATCATGCTGAGGTGATGTAACATGACAGATATGGTTATGTACATAATGATCTTTTCGATTCCGCTCGTCGCCATTATCACAAGCCATTATCAAAAAATAGCCAAGATCAAACACAACATGATTAAAGACGAAATTGAACTCGAACGACTCAAGCATGAAAACTTCCTGCTTGAAACCGAGAAAATGAAAATCGAACTGAACCAGATGAAGCTTGAGAGTCCACTGGAAAATACGAAGGTCCTGTAGTTACCAAAGCCCCTCTTTTTAGAGGGGTTTCTTTATGGTAAGCATATAGGAAATAAAATATAAAAGAGAGTGTGTTTATCATATAGGAGCCACTGTTGTTAATATTTCTAATACTACTACCAGTTGAGGACAATTGATAGACCAGGTCTCAAATGCACATTCATAACTTGGGGGAATACTAAAGTGGATACATTTTTGATGTATGGAAGCTATTATGGGACAATCGCGGTCATTGCCGTTTCTGCTGTATATTTATTTAATAAAGCACAATCTATTAAAATGAAAAATAAAAGCTTATCCTATTTTATTTTTTGTCTTGGGCTGAATATCCTTGCAGCCCCCATCGCATTTTTCATTGGGGGGATGGCTACGGATTCACCAGAGAGTAATTTCTTCGATTTTTTCAAAGGGTTTCTATTCATTCAGACGATTCCCCTTATTTTGCTGATCATCAGTGGATTGATGCTATTAATTGATAAAAAACAGAAGAAAGCATAGCTCGAAACTACTTTTTCTCGAACCCTCAATTGTGAGGGTTTTTTTCTTTCGGTAAAAAATGGTTAAAAATCCCTTGTAAAATTTTATGAAATGTTATATAGTACATTACAACAGTAATGCACTATGGACCTGTTAAAGGAGGTACGGGATTGATCCTTAATTCAGATAGCATGAAACCAATTTACATCCAAATAGCTGAGTGGCTGGAAACGGAGATCCTCAGCGAGAGTATCAAGATGGATGAGAAGGTGTATTCCCAATACCAGCTTGCGGAGATGCTGAACATCAATCCAGCGACAGCGGCAAAAGGGTTGAATATTTTAGCGGATGAAAACATCCTATATAAAAAGCGCGGTCTTGGGATGTTCGTATCCGCAGAAGCGAAGGGAATTATTACTGTGAAACGGAGGAATCAGACATTGAAGTCATTGGTGGCAGAATTGGTGAGAGAAGCTGAACACCTCCAGGTGACGGTAGAGGAATTGATTGCAATGATCCAGGAAGCGAAACGGGAACTAAAGGGGGAGTAAACGGTGAGTGTACTGGAGTTCAATATGGTAACCAAAGCATATGGAAAGAAAAAAGCCCTGGATGATCTTACATTTTCACTGGGGGAAAATAAGATTACCGGCCTTATTGGCAGGAATGGTGCCGGCAAGACGACGATGCTGAAAATTGCAGCCGGTTTTATAAAAGAAACGTCAGGGGACATAAGGGTTTTTGGCGAATATCCATTTAATAATTTAATGGTATCGGCGAATCTGATCATGATTGATAATGACATGAATTTGCCGGCGGCCCTGAACCTGGAGGAACTTCTCGAGACTGCAGCCGACTTTTACCCGAACTGGGACATGAAACTGGCTAGGAACCTGTTCGACTATTTTTCTCTCCACCCAAAGCAGACCCATGCAGGGCTGTCAAAGGGAATGAAGAATACATTCAACGCGATTTTAGGATTGGCGGCACGCTGTCCTTTGACCATTTTCGATGAACCGACAAACGGAATGGATGCAGGTGTCAGGAAGGATTTTTACCGGGCGCTGCTGAAGGATTATATCGCCCATCCGCGGACGATCATCATCTCAAGCCATCATTTGAGTGAGGTCGAGGACATCCTGGAAGATATTCTTCTGCTGAAGGACGGGAAGCAATTTTTGCATATGCCTGTTGAAGAACTGCGTGAGTATGCGATCGTCGTCAGTGGTAAAGAGGAAGCCGTCAACCATTGGCTTCGCAGTCATGAAGTATTCCATAAGAGCGAGGAAAGTTTTGGCCGGACGTATGGAGTCATCCGCAATGAACTTTCCGATGACCAGATTGCGGCTGCGATAAAAAGCGGCCTGGAGTTCTCGACGATTTCAAATGAGGATCTCTGTCTGTACTTGACGAGCCAGGAGAAGGGTGGGATTGATGATGTATTTAACAAAGGTTAGTCTGTGGGATATTGTAAAAAAACAGTTCCGCTTCAAGCTCAAATCCTTTCGCGGCATGTTCACATCATTGATGCTGCTGCAAGTAATGGCCATCCTGTTTTCTCTTGGCGGAGAAGGCGGAGGGGGCGGAGGCTCTGATACTTTCAGCTACGATATGAAAAACTACTCGGGCAATATCATTATCGCCTTCATGATGATCTGGGCCTTCATTTCAGCCATTGTCGTTACGACCCAGGCCTATCGGTATGATGATTATACTTTTGTGGCCAACAGGCTGAGCAGCCATTTAGCGAACATCCTGTTCCTCGGCTGGGCAAGTGTGATCGGCGGAGTTACATTTGTGCTTGCAAGTCAATCGTTAAAGATGGTGATTTTTTTCCTGAAGGATCGAGAGTTCATCGTAAGCCAGCATTTGACAGTCCTGCAAATGGCTGAGGGTGCTGCTGCCACCATCCTGTATCTGTTCCTGTTCACCGCAATCGGCTACCTGGTAGGCATGCTGGTCCAAAGGAGCAAGGTTTTTATGATCATTATTCCTGGGCTCCTTTTCGGCAGTCTTTTCCTAAATGTATTCCTGGCCAGTGAGTCAACCTTTGTGATTGATATCGGACAAATTTTTGTGAGAGAAACGTCCTTTCTGTTGTTTGCGTTAAAAGTACTGGTTGCTTCCGCGTTTGCCTACGGAATCTCGGCCTGGATCTCGAACAGCCTGGAGGTGAGGAAATGAGCATAGTCTTTCTGGTATTCATTATCATCCTGCTGATGCTTAGTTTCGGAGGTTTTTCCAATAAGCTTTTTGGAGCAAGGTTCATGAGCGGAAGCGGGACCACGAAAATTTTCGCAGCATACTTCATGATCCTGCTGGTGGCTGGGATTCTATCACTTATGGTAACCGTGGAGGATACCTTCAAAGGTGATTATCTTACTGATAAGGAAATAGAAGAATACGATAGGCTGAATGGTGATATTTATCATACTATTGAATCCGGGAAGGTTGATGAAGCAGAAGGACTCATCAAAAAAGACTCCTGGGAATTTTCACTCAAAGATCAGCTTTTGGACGTTAAGAATATGAATCAGAATGCACAAATCTTCATTGAAAAGGTGGATTCCCTTGAGGGGAAAGTGGAAGTGACTCATTACTCTACTTATTCCTATTTAGACAATATTGATATAACCGACCGTTTCCCATCACCAGAGATCGAAATGGCTGATGCAACTCTGAAAATCTTTCCTATCGACCCTGTAACAATCAAAGTTGTAAAGTTTTCGAATGCATTTCCATTCACGCAGTTCTCCGAATACGGAGAGCAAAACAGCAACGGATATGGAATGATGCAAGGAATGGAGTTCCTTTATATCCGGGTTCCTGCTGATACAGAAATCAGCGGTGACGGGCAAGTGATTAACTAAACTGGAAACCCCTCTTCTTTGAGGGGGTTCTGACTGTATACAAATTCGATAAAAATCGAGCTTGTTAAAGTTTTTAAAATTGGTTGAAATGTAAAAAACGGGTCTGTTGATTTTCGTTCCAGGCGCTTCGCTTTCCGCGGGGCTGGCGCTGAGCCTCCTCGTCGCTTCGCTCCT
>NZ_JBAVFI010000191.1:0-2508 GCF_049588175.1 Mesobacillus sp. | reverse complement strand
GGTAATTTTTGATATTTGATACCAGCCAATGATATTTACAAAACGTATTTCCCACAATTCACCAGTAAACTCCTGAGAAAAAATGTTAATATATAGAAGATTAATACAATTTGATTTAGGGGGGTGTCTCATCATGATTCACCAAGTTATTGACCGACAGCAGGTAGACTGTGTGGGCGGGTTCATTGCCTCATACGCAGACCCAATTGTGGCCCATATAAATCCTGGTCATTTGCAGAAACGCAATATCGCTATTATCGTCAAGGGCGATGGGACAATATGGGGAAAACGAGTTACACAAGAATATCCAAATCAGAATCATGATAGTTGGGTAGAAATTGCAAGGGATACAATAAAGCCACAGAAAAGTCCGATTTTAAAAGAAGTCTGCTTTTTCAACATCAAAAAAGGCAGCTTGTATGGAACCTACATTGTTTCAGAAGATTTTATTCGAAATGATCAGTTCTCGAACGAGCAAGCGTACCTTCGATTCATCACTGAATAAGCACTTTGGCTTTTGGTTAACTTTTCACTTTGGCTCAGCATACTGGAGGGAACCGTCAATTAGGGTCCCTCCATTTTCTTTCTGTTTATCAAAAATAAAGTTTAACTAATCCTGAAAAATAAAGACCCCACAATCAGGAAATAATGTAAGCACCGATTATAAATAAGATTAGAGGCAGATAAATGGAACGAAACTACGCGATCGACTTTATAAAATTCTTTGCCATCCTGGCTGTCGTGATTATCCACACATTTCCGAGCGACAATCAGCTTGGGTATTTCATTCTCGATAACTTTGCCAGATTTGCGGTGCCTTTTTTCTTTGCCGCCTCTGGTTATTTGTTCGGATTAAAGGTGATCAATACTCCAAAATCGTTGGCCTATTTTAAAAAATACACCATCAAAATCCTGAAAATATATGTTACCTGGTTTGTTTTTTATATGGCTTATGATGTCATGAAGATTTTGCTGAACGCGGGGAATGTTTCTAGTGAACTTGCTAAGTATTTAGAGGGATTAACTCCGCTCAATCTCTTTTACTACGGGCAAGGAACAAGCGGCTATCAATTGTGGTTTGTGATTTCATTGGTATGGAGTACCGTCATTTTATACTTCTTTTACAGGCTGAAAAAAATAAAGCTGCTGCTGATAATCGCGTTCTGCCTAAACCTTTTGGGGCTGTTTGGACAATCCTACTCCATTTTCGATCCATTGCCAGTAAGCACAACCCGGGCCGCCTTATATATAAGCTTGTTTTATACCACTTTAGGATTCTGGTTTGCCTTTGCTAAGCCAAACATTCGGTCATTGAATAAGAAGACATACTTCTTTTGGTTTTTCTGCTTCTCTGCCCTGCAATTCGCTGAAGGCTATGCATTTGAAAAAGTGTTAGAGGCAAAACATGGAGAGTATTTTCTATCAACGATTTTTCTTACCGTTTTTCTGTTTTCATTCGCATTAAGCAGCCCACAGCTCGGAAAAGGATTATTCATAACCAGAATCGGCGGCAACGCGCTCGGCATCTATGCAATCCATGTTTTCTTCATCGATCTGAACGACATGATGTTCAAAAAATTAGGACTCGAGCAAAGCTCCCATCATCTACTGCTGAACATCATCGACGCATTTCTCGTTTTCACCTTATCCTATCTAACCTATGAAGCATGGGGACGTATCTTGCGCTTCATTAAACATAAAAAGGGAACATGAGAACCGTCCCCATGTTCCTCTTCCTTATTGAATCATGCGCAGGAATTGTTTTGTCCGTTCGGCTTTTGGATTGGTGAAGATATCTTCCGGTTTGCCGCGTTCGACGATGACGCCGCCGTCCATGAAGATGACTTCATCGGCAGCTTCCTGAGCAAAGCGCATTTCATGGGTTACGACGACCATGGTCATGCCTTCGTTGGCGAGATCTTTCATAACCTTTAGAACTTCTCCGACCAATTCTGGATCCAATGCGGATGTTGGTTCGTCGAATAGCATGACCTCCGGTTCCATCGCAAGCGCCCTTGCAATCCCGACACGCTGCTGCTGGCCTCCTGATAGCTGAAACGGGTAATAATCCTTTTTGTCGGAGAGCCCGACTTTCTCAAGGAAGTATTCCGCTTTCTGGCGGGCCTTGAGCTTCGGCTCTTTTTTTACCGTAACCGGACCTTCCATTACATTCTCCAGTGCCGTCATATGTGGAAAGAGATTATATCCTTGAAAAACCATCCCGGTCAGACGGCGGAAGGTGGAAACAGCTTTTGGCGCAGCCTTTGCGGAAAAGTTCATTTTCTGCTCGCCAATCGTGATCAAGCCTTCCGTAGGTGTTTCAAGGACATTCAGGCAGCGGAGAAAAGTGGTTTTGCCAGATCCAGATGGTCCGATAATAACGACGACCTTTCCTTTCTCTATGTCCAGGTCAATTCCTTTTAAAACTTCCAGCTGGTCGAATGATTTTTTTAACCCTTTAATTGAAATCATGAAGATCCCCCTTTCCTCTCTGGTCTACCGTGATAC
>NZ_JBAVFI010000190.1:0-12270 GCF_049588175.1 Mesobacillus sp. | reverse complement strand
TACTCATCGTTATGGAAGGGCTGCTAGCAGCAGACAATGCACTTGTCCTCGCGATCATGGTGAAGCACCTGCCAGAGGAAAAAAGGAAAAAGGCTTTATTTTATGGATTGGCCGGTGCATTTGTTTTCCGATTCGCATCACTATTCATTATTTCGTTCCTTGTGGATGTATGGCAGGTTCAGGCCATCGGCGCACTGTATCTATTGTTTATGTCAGTGAACCATATTCTCCGGAAAACCATCTTTAAGAAAATAGAGCATTCGGATGAGAAGCCGTTAGAAGAAACAGCGAAAAAGAGCGGTTTCTGGATGACAGTTTTAAAAGTTGAAGTGGCTGACATTGCCTTTGCTGTAGATTCAATTTTAGCAGCAGTAGCATTGGCTGTAGTGCTTCCGGAGACACCACTTCCGGAAATTGGCGGAATGGATGGCGGCCAGTTTCTAGTGATTTTTGCAGGCGGAATGATCGGATTGATCATCATGCGATTCGCTGCAAATATGTTTGTTACACTACTGGAAAATAGACCTGGACTTGAAATTGCCGCATTCGGAATCGTTGGCTGGGTAGGGGTTAAGCTTGCTGTGCTTACACTTGCCCATCCTGCTATTGGTGTATTAAGTGAAAGCTTTGCACACTCATCTGAATGGAAGCTTACTTTTTATGCAGTGCTAGTCGGTATTGCAGCAGCAGGCTGGTTTTTATCAAATGAAAAGACTACTGAAGGAGCCAGAAAGGCTTCCTGAATACAATACGATTAGGTAAAAGAATCCCTGAAGTGCAGCTATCCTTTTGAAGGTAAGCTGCATTTTGGGGTTTCTTTTTTACATTTGCCGATTATCTTTTAGAATGATTGTTTCCAGAGTAGAGAAATTTTACTGTTGTTATTTTCCAAAAGAAGACGAGATATGTGTTTTTTAGCGATTATGCGTTAGTTGGTCTTTATAGGGGTATATTAAAAAAATAATTAAATTTCCATACGTTTTATTCATGAACTTATTTTTTTTATAGGAGGTGTTCGCCTTACATATGTAAGGCTTGCCCATTGATTATTACAAATTTGCTTTTAGTTGCACTATTAATCGCATTAACAGGCTTTTTCGTGGCAACTGAATTTGCCATTGTAAAAGTTAGAAGTTCGAGAATAGACCAGTTAGTTTCAGAAGGTAAGAAGGGAGCAGAGGCTGCAAAGCATGTTACGTCACATCTAGACGAGTATCTTTCTGCCTGTCAGCTTGGAATCACCATTACCTCACTAGGATTGGGCTGGCTGGGTGAACCGACGGTTGAAGCAATGCTACATCCACTTTTTCAAAAATGGGACCTCAATCCTTCTCTATCACATATTTTATCATTTGGGATTGCGTTTGCTTCTGTAACCTTCCTGCATGTGGTTGTGGGGGAACTAGCGCCGAAAACAGTTGCGATCCAGAAAGCAGAATCCGTCACAATGACCTTTTCAAAGCCTATTATTTTATTCTATAAAATCATGTATCCATTTATATGGATTTTAAATAATTCGGCACGTCTGCTGGCTGGATTGTTTGGTCTTAAACCGGCTTCAGAGCAGGAATTGGCACTTTCTGAAGAGGAGTTGCGCATTCTGCTTTCTGAGAGTTATGAAAGCGGGGAAATTAACCAGAATGAATTGAAATATGTAAATAATATTTTTGAGTTTGATGAGCGGATAGCCAAGGAAATCATGGTGCCAAGGACAGAAATCGTCACATTGGATATTTCTGATACCATAGACACGATCATCGATGTAATTCAACTGGAAAAGTATACTCGCTATCCAGTTATTGAAGGCGAAAAGGATAATGTACTGGGCATGATCAATATTAAAGAGATTCTTACGGCAAAACTGACACAAAAGGATTTGCACAAGGAATCTATATTGAAATCATTCGTAAAACCCGTAATCCGTGTCATTGAAACCATTCCGATACATGACCTTTTGGTGAAAATGCAAAAGGACCGTATCCATATGGCGATATTGATCGATGAATATGGCGGTACATCTGGACTCGTTACTGTCGAGGATATTCTGGAAGAAATCGTCGGCGATATTCGCGATGAATTTGATGCAGATGAGATCGCGGAAATCAGGAAAGTAAAAGAAGGCCACTACTTGTTCAGTTCAAGAGTATTAATTGGCGAGGTCAATGATTTGCTTGGTACCCATCTTTCAGATGAAGAGGTAGATACAATTGGCGGCTGGTTTATGACTAAAAATCTTGATGCTCAAATAGGAGATGAAATAGAAGAAGAAGGGTACCTATTTAAAATTATTGAAATCGATGAATATCATATTTTATATTTGGAAGTAACCAGGATAGAAATTGATTAAAGCCTCCTAAAAGGGGCTTTTTATTTTTTTCGAATATTTATGTGAGACAAAACACAATCTGGCAAGCCTTTGGATTTATCAGTGGCGGTGGCTAATTTTGGCAAGTTCTAAATATGTTTCGAATTCTTCCTGGAGTGGGTATTAACTTCATTACCGGGACAACCGGATGAATCGTAAAAAACGAAATGGAGGAATTACACATGACTAAAAAAGTAGTTGGAGTATACGATAATCAAACAGAATTAATCGAGGCAATTGAAGAATACAAAAACAATGGTTATGCAGTTCAGGATTTCTCAATCATTGGAGACACTACGGAGCTATCATCAGCACTTGAGAGCAGAACTGGTGTTACAACCGAAAACCTTGGCACAAATGATACTTATGATCATAAAGAAGGAGGTTTCTGGCAGAGCTTAATGACAGCATTTGATGCTGACAGAAATCTTGGAGGCAACGAACCATCGATTTCAGACCGCTTAGTTGGCCTTGGACTGACAGACGATGCAGCAAGTGAATATGAAGCGGATGTACGAGCTGGCCGTATCATCTTGTTAGCTGAAACGAATGCATCTGGTTTAAATACAGGACAGACAGGATATGCAGCTGATACAACTTTGACAAACACAGGAGTTACAGGTGCATATGATGACACAACATTGACAAATAAAGGTGTTACTGGTGAGTATGATGCAAATCGCTATGATACTGATGAACAGACTTTAAGATTAAGAGAAGAGCAGCTGGATGTATCAAAGGAAACGGTCCAGACTGGTGAAGTAGAAGTGCACAAGCATGTTGTCGAAGATCAGCAGAAGGTCAATATCCCGGTAACTCGTGAAGAAGTTTACGTTGAACGACGTGAAGTAAACGAAGCCGTTTCTGATGTAGACACTGTAATCGATGACGGTGAAACAATCCGTGTACCAATCATGGAGGAAAAAGTAGAAGTCACTAAAAAGCCAGTCGTGACTGAAGAACTTGTCATCGGCAAGCGAGAAGTAACCGATACTGAACAAGTCGTTGAAACTGTTAAGCGTGAGGAAGCACACCTTCAAACAGACGACGACCGTCTTGTAAATGACTTAGACCTTAAAAACGATAAGAATCGTCTTGTAAATGACTCCGACCTTGATCGCGACGGATTCAAGGACAGATAATGAAGAGTTAAATACTCATTTAAACCGACAGGCTTAATGCCTGTCGGTTTTATTATGTAATAAAGAGGACCCAGAAAAGGAAAAGCGAATGCAGCTGAAAATGCTTTTTTCATATATTAAAGAGAATAAAAAGATTATCGGTGAACGAGTATTCCGAACTCACCATAAAATTTTTGAGAGAAATAAGAAAAGACGCCCCGAAAGGCGTCTTTTCTGCGTATTGAGGCGAATGACTGCACGCCACATCGTGCATTTCCAATAAAGGAGTGTCAGTCGGCTTACACAATTCAGCTCATCGCTCAATAACTATACCATTATTTCAGAAGTTAGTGCAAGTGGAAGATTTTTCAGTGGATGAATCTGTATGTTTACAAAGTGTCGTTAACAGGGTAAAAAAGGTGGAAATCAAAAGAGAAAGGATAACAGCATGAGAAAAAAGACAGCGTTTATTTTATTCCTGATTACTCTACTAGCGATTCTGGCTGCCTTTTCGATTTATGATGAAAGACAAGCGAAGCACCCGGGAGATAAGAAGGTAGTAGCATTTGGTGATTCACTGACATACGGCTTCGGTGATGAAAAAGGTTCTGGTTATATCGATACACTGGATAAAAAGTTAAATGAACAAAATAAAGAGGATTTTGATTTTACCAATGAATCTATATATGGACTTGAATCTTCGGGTATCTTAAAACAATTCTCAGATATTACTGTAAGCAGCAAGCTCGATGATGCGGATTATTTTATCCTGTTTATAGGAACCAATGATTTACTTAACAGCAATGGCGGTAACCTTGAAAATCCCAATCAAGAGGAGATTGATAAAGGCAAGGAAGTGTACCTCCAAAACCTGAAGGCAATTATCAACATCCTAAAAGAAAGAAATGAAGATGCGCCAATCCTACTTCTAGGGCTCTATAACCCGTACCCAGACTCGGATCAATTAGAAACCATTTTAGATGATTGGAACAAGGATATTATTAAAGTCATTCAAAAGGAAGAACAAATCATGTATATCCCTACAAATGATCTGTTTAAAGGCAAGGAAAAGAAGAGCTATTTCAGCGATTCACTGCACCTGAATGATAAAGGCTACAAATTGATTGCAGATCGAATTCTAGAGAAATATGATTTTAATTAAAAACCAACCTGCCTGGCAAATGCTTTTTGCCAGGTTTTTCTTTGAAACCTTGTATGGTTGTAATTCGTTATATAATAATAGAAGAAGAGATTAGGTGAAAGGAAGCAAAACGTGAAAATTAAACTATTTGGAAGTGCGTTCATTTCTTTCATATTAATATTGATGGCGCTTCTGTTATATTATCAATTTCTAATAAATCCAAGTATCAATGAAAATGTCCCTTTGCCACAGGATTTGCATCCAAAAGTACAACAAAATAAAGAAACATTGATCCAGCAGGCAGCTGATAAAGGAATAAGGGTGATAGTAACGGATGGTTTCCGCAGTTTTCAGGATCAGGATATGTTATATGAAAAAGGCAGGTCTGCGGATGGTTCAATCGTTACACATGCCAAAGGCGGAGAGTCATTTCATAATTTTGGATTGGCGATTGACTTTGCATTGCTGACCGCAGAAGGTAAAGCAATCTGGGATATAGCATACGATGGTAATGGTAATGCGCAATCAGATTGGATGGAAGTTGTAGCTCTGGCGAAGGAGCTAGGGTTTGAATGGGGTGGAGACTGGACACATTTTAAGGATTATCCACATTTAGAAATGCGATTCGGACTATCGATCAATGAGTTGAAGCGGGGGAAACGTCCTCCGGAAGATTCACTTACTGCCTCACAGAAATGAATATACCAAGCATGGGCATCACTAGTAAAAGTGATGCCTCCTTTTTGTTTTAAAATGATTTATGATTTATCAGCAAAAAGGAGATGGATTCATTCCATCTCCTCGGAGGTCAGTTGTCAGAGTGTCAGGGTTTCAGGTTCACCATTGTCATTCATTAACCTGATCGTATCTGCCTTAATTTCTAAAATAATAAAATTAGGATCTTGCGGGTTTTTAATCCACTTTTCCATTTTCTCGTTCCAAAATTTATCCTTCAAATTCTGATCTTCCCTGATAGATGCTTTACCCTGCACTTCAATGTAGGCATCGCCCATCCCATCCCCTTCATAACCAAGCAGGATATGAACATGAGGATTCTTTTCAATCTCCTCAGCTTTATATGTTTCCTTACTGGTAGGTGTGTAAAGGGTCAAATCCTCATTAAAAAAAGTCATGTAGCGAGAGTGAGGTTTATTACCTTCCACAGTAGCCATCGAGCCGACCTTTGATTCACCAAGTACTTTTAAAATCCTGTCTTTTAATTTTTGATTGTCCATATTGATTCCTCCTTTAGGCTAATGGTTTTAATATTCTCGATAATGAAGAAGTTAAACCACTTTTTCACATTATAAAAGCCCTGTTTGAACAGGGCTTCATTTTATAAATCATTATCATAATCAACATTGAACTTTTTTTCGCTTGAAGATGAGTCCTTTGTATGATGCCCATCCTTTTCTTCTTTCTTCTCCTGGTTAAGATCTTCCATCGGAATTGGATCCACTGTTAATTCGCTTTCGAATCGATCATGAAGACTTTGTTTTGTTGTTTCATATTGCTCGGGATTGTCCATATTTTGTGTGTTATCAACAGGCACTGGTTTTTTTTTGTCCTTTTCCATTTTTACCACCTCATTATTTTTGCTGGGTTAATCTTGACTGTTAACTTTCTCTGAAGGGCACTAGCTTCCTCATGCGACACAGGGAGTCTCCTGGGTGCATATTGTAACTGTGGTGATAATATAAAATTACCCTCTTGTCTGGATCTGAAACTAGTGTGGAAATAAGACTATTCTATTAGTGTTTTTACCAACCAAGCAACGTACTTTCGCTACTCATGGAACAGATCAAAGTCTTATAGCTTCGCTTCCCTCATATAGTTAATTATGCGGGTCTAATTAACGGAATATGGAGGGGGAGAGTGATGATCATTATCAGGTTTCCAGATGCTCTCGGCAGCCAGAAGCTCCAGAGTTTATCTGGAAAACAAAAAGAGATATATGAATACCTGGACAGAAACTTGACCATGTTTGAGTATGAAACCACCAATCAGCTCCTATTTGAAATAAGGCTGCGTGAAAATATTGTTGAATCTGCAATGAAGCTAAAAGACAGTGGTGTCGCTTTTACTTCATTTACTTATTCAAAATTCAATCCAGTTTACTGGACCAGGATCCCCAGTGGCTATCTTTTAAAACCGAATGTGCTGCCCTCCACCGCAATTAATGATATATATTCAAATGGCCAGGAATATGGATTTGAATGTTCAACGGCAATGGTGGTCATTTTTTATAAAGCTGTATTGGATTCAATAAGGTTGGGTGATTTTAATCAATTATTTGGCGGGTTGCTTGTCTGGAATTGGAATTATGATTCAGATCTGGCAATCATAACGCTCGAGGGCAATGAGTTTATCCCGGGAGACGTAGTATACTTCATGAATCCAGATTTTGATAAGCCAATTTGGCGAGGAGAGAATGCTGTTTATCTTGGCAAGGATTTATATTTTGGTCACGGAGTAGGAATTGGAACTGCAGATGAAATGGTTAAAGCACTTAATACACTACGCAAGGAAGGTGCTGTAACTTCAGCTTATATGCTCCAGCAGCATAGCCGGTTGAATTTTAAGTATTTGTCCCAGTTTTCAAGCAAATAATCCCATATATGTGTTAAAGACTGGCTATGTGCTGGTCTTTTTTGCTATTTCATATTCCTCATTTTTCTTAAATCAAAATCGCGTAGAATTTAGAAGGCATAGTTTTAAAAATTGGGGGAATAAAAAAAGAGACATAATATATACATTTCTAAATTCCAATTGCGGAATTTATGGGCATGTTAAAAAGGGAGTTTTTGGCAATGAAATTATCGAAGGTGCTTGATGCCCTCGACGGCTGTATAAAAAATGCAAGAAATGAAAAAGACCCAAATCTTGCCGGAATCCAAATGGATTCCCGTAAGGTAAAACCAGGAGACTTATTTGTTGCGATAACAGGCTTTCAAATAGATGGTCACAAATTTATTAATGAGGCACTGGAAAAAGGCGCATCTGCCGTTATTGGGGAAATTGAATTAAATCTTGCAGTTCCTTATGTGCAGGTAATGGACAGCAGGAAGGCACTAGGAAGGGCGGCCAGTGTATTTTATAACCATCCATCGAGAAATCACAAAGTAATCGGGATTACCGGAACGAACGGAAAAACGACCGTCTCTTATATATTGAAGCACATTCTGGAACATGCGGGTAAAAGCTGCTCATTATTGGGAACAGTGTCTTATATTATAAATGGCAAAGTGTACAAGCCCTCAAATACTACACCTGACGCACTGCAGATTCAGGAACTGATTGCTAAAAGCAAAGATGAATTCGTTATCCTTGAGGTTTCTTCCCACGCTCTTAAGCAACACCGCATTGAAGGGTTAGAGTTAGATTATGGATTATTCACAAATCTTTCGCACGATCATCTTGATTACCATCCAACAATAGAAGATTATTTTGAAGCAAAAACGCTTATGTATAATTACATGAAACCTAATGGTGCAGGGATTGTCAGCAGATTAAGCGAATGGGGGGACGAGCTCACCAGCATGCTTGCAGTGAAAGAAATTCCCGTCTATTCTATTGGTTATGACGAGGGCAATGACCTGAAAATACAGGACATAACATTGAATGGACAAACTAAATTTGATATTAAACTTGGTAATGCCGTTTATACAGTAACTTTCCCATCACCTGGCCTGCATAATGTTTATAATGCAGCAATGGCCTTTTTAACTGCTGTTAAAATAGGCATCAGGCCGGAGGTAATCATCGATGCGCTTAACTCATTCCCTGGCGTGCCTGGCCGATTCGAAATGATATCACACCCAGAGGGAGCAACATTCATTATCGACTATGCCCATACAGAGGATGCGATAGAATATTGCCTCCAGGCTGCAAAGGAACATAATGCTGCGAAAATCAAGCATATATTCGGTTTTCGTGGAGATAGGGACAAAAGTAAAAGAGAACCTATGGTTAAGGCGTCAGCCATGCTGAGCGACGAATTTATTTTGACGTTTGATGATTTGAATGGTGTTCCACCAGAGGTAATGCTTAATGAACTTCAAGATCTCAATGATAAATTTGGCAGCAATAAAGGGCAGATTATCACCGACAGGACTTTGGCAATCCAGTTGGCCTGGGAAAATGCCAAGAATGGTGAATGGATTCTAATTACCGGAAAAGGCCCTGAAAAATACCAATCAGATTACGAACTTCCTGCATCATCCGATAAAGAGACATTATTGTATCTGCAAAAATTGAAAAGCAAAGAAAAGGTCATTGGCTTTAATTAAAACAGGCTGAGTTACATACAGCCTGTTTTTTTTGCAATAGGATGATCCAATCTTTTTTAAAGAAACTTTATCAAAAAAGAAATTCAGTATTGCTAAGAAATTAAACTCCATCAGTTAAAAAGACACAAATTATTCTTCTTAAAATGACAATAATATGAAATGTGAAGTAAGTCACTCCTATTTTTTCCCTGCTTCTTTTAAGATAAAAGTAAGGTGACAACACATCCTTAATAACTGGGAGGAGGTATCTCAATATGAATAAAAATGAAATTTATAAACTGCTCGAAGAAGTGGAGGAACCAATGCTTGGAGTGGATATTGTGAACCTTGGTCTAGTATATGAGGTTTGTGTCAAGGACGATGATGATGTTGAAATCGTCATGACCACCCGGAATGAAGATTGCCTTCTGGCTGATTATATTGCGCTGTCTGCTCGGGAACATCTGGCTGAACGTATTGGCAATTATGATAAGATCGATATAAAGATGGTGACTGCTCCAAAATGGACACAAGACCGAATGTCTAGATATGCGAAGTATATTCTGGATTTGTAAAGGCGATTCTACAGACTAAAAAGATTGCCGCTTAGTAACATTTTTAGTCTGTTTTCGTATATATTGATGCAAAAAAGCGAAAAGCCAATTAGAGGAAATATAGTGGAATTGTTTCCATACCCCAATATATTTTGACCTTTTAACGAATTGTCTTTTAGAATAGAGTTGGGTAAGTATTGGAGGCATCAAGATGATCTTAAAAAGAATTGCTGGCATAAGCATATGGAAATTGAACAGGACATTAAAAAAATTGGCATTTGCGAGGATGGAACTGGAAAAACAGATGCGCAAGGAATTGATTGTCGTATTGTTGGAGCCAAAAAAAGAAAAAGTGCTCGCAACGCCTGAGGAAAAGAAAGACATCGAACAAACAATCATGACACTAAATGGCTTTGAAACATTAAGACTGTGTCTGCTTGAAGATTGTAAACCTGTGTACATGGAGAAGGTTACCCAGAGCGGTGTTTCAAGGTGGCTGGAAATACCGGTCGAACCATTAATTACATACGAATTCCTGAATGAAGCGTCAAAAAATCATGAGCAGCTAATCGGGTAGGGTAAAGCGGAAAGGAGCCAAATTGGCTCTTTTTTTTATGGTCTATTCGTAAAAAAAATATCAGAATCGATTTCCTTGAAACCTAAAATTACCGCTGAAAACAAAACGATTCATTCGATGAAAAGAATATGGGCTCAATTTTTTTCAGGCGTTTAATTGCACAAATGTCTATGCCTGAATAGGATATAGGGACATAAAAAAAGGAGGTTGTTACGATGGGTGATGCATGCGGATTTGGCGGCGGTTTCGCTTTGCTAGTTGTTTTGTTCATTCTCTTAATTATAATCGGAGCGTCTTGGGGTTACGGTTACTAAAAATTGAATAATCCATGCTTAAAGGAGGTCATACTATGTACGGTGGCTGTTGCGGTTACGGCTATGGAGGAGCAGGCTATGGAGGAGCAGGCTATGGCAGCGGTTTTGTGTTAGTCGTAGTTCTGTTTATCCTTCTAATTATTGTTGGTTGTTCTTTCCATCATTAAGAAAGAAGGGAAGTGCTTGGATTTTCCAAGCACTTTTTTGCTGTTCGTAGGGTTCAACAGTTTCAAGTTAGTCATTAAGGATGATGGAAAATAATAACCAATCTGTTATTTTGTAATAAAGTAAAAAAATCTGAAAATAGTGATTCTTTTTTTACGCTCATTCGTCTAACTGTTTGGAAAAAGGGGGGAGAAATTTGCGCGATCAATACAGTATTCTTTTCCAACAAGTTTACGAGGAGTACAGTGACAAGGTTTATGGTTATCTCTTATTGCTGACTGGAAAAAAAGAAGTTGCTGAGGATTTGACCCAGGAAACCTTTTTAAAAGTGTACAAGCACTTGGAACATTTCAATGGTGATTCACTAATATTTACCTGGTTAGTGAAAATTGCCAGAAACGTCGCAATCGACTATTTAAGAAGGGTGAACAGGCTGCGTTTCTTTTCATTGGACAAGTTTTCCATCCAGTCCAACCAGCCATCACCAATTGAAATCATCGTCAAAGGGGAGAAAACTTCTCTCTTGTACAAAGCGATTAAATCTTTGAAGCTAAGTTATCAAGAAGTATTGATTTTAAGGAAAATTAAAGAGTTTTCAATAAGGGAAACTGCTGTAATTCTTGGCTGGAGCGAGAATAAAGTAAAAATCACAACATCCAGGGCAATGGCTGCATTAAAAAAAGAGTTAAAGAGAAGAGGCGAATTAATTGAAGAGATCATTTGAACTTGAAGATAGCTTCAGGAGTCTTAATCATATACCAAGGTCTGAGATTCAAAAGCGTAAAACCTATAATAATATAGTGGAAAAGGGGAGTCCGAATAAACAGTCCAAGGATTTTTTTAGGAGTTGGGCGAGCTCAATCTTAACGATTACCATGCTGCTGGTCAGTTCAAGTTTCCTGTATATCCAAATTATCAACCCACTGAATATCCAGCAATCCTCTGTGAAACCAGTGGATCATTTTGCAGCAGGGGAAGTAGTAAGAACTTATTTGTCAAAGTCTGATTCAGATCATTATTTTACCCTTAAAAGTAACCCGACCAGAGTTGGAGTAACAATTTTAGATGACGAGATTTGGATGGGAAACATTAACGAAGCCCTGAATAGAATGACGGAAGTCCCAAATGCCCCAACTGGAAAAAATATATATGATTTTTTAATTGTGTTTGAAGGCAGGGAGCCAGCAGAATGTAAGCTCTGGATAAATGAAAGAGAATTATATATAAAGGAACTCAAGGGTGAGCAGGTCTTTAAAGTCGATGCAGAACAAGCAGGTATGATTATAAAAACAGTGGAAGATATCGAAAAACGGGTTCGATTTTAGAACCCGTTTTTTATTTTGATTTAGCTTTTAAAAAAGTTGACTTACATCTGAACTTGGAATAATTAGTTATGAGCAAAACAATGGATGACAAACAAATTTTTTAAAAATTGGCTGTGCTAAAAGTAATTGTTGTTTTATAGCATCTGTTGTTTGGAGCGGAGGGGACTCTCGACTACTGGAAAATGCTACCGTATTTCCTTTGTGTTCTACAGAGTTACCTGCCTCCCGCGGAAAACGAGTCTTTGGTGCGGAAATCAAAGTCTGATTTTACATAGCCAAAAAATTAAATGTTTATCAATGTTTATGAACGGGTAGTAGTTAGGTTGTATTAAATATCAACTTGAATATACAGGGGGAGAAACATGAAGAGGGGTCTGGCATTAATTCTAGTATCATTTTTATTAATTGGTCTGCTTGCAGGATGTTCTGGAGAACAAAAG
>NZ_JBAVFI010000189.1:0-23489 GCF_049588175.1 Mesobacillus sp. | reverse complement strand
TTAGTGATCACACCGTTTTCATCGAGAATATAACTTGTTGGGATGGTGAACGCCTGGTAGGTCGTTCCGGCAACGCCTTCTTCATCAAGAGGAATGGTGAAAGTCAAACCATATTCTTTAACAAACTTTTGGACTTCATCGACGCCTTTATCCATATTTGTCAGGTTAACAGCGAGAATTTCCACGCCTTTATCCTTGTTTTCTTCATAAAAATTTTGCATGTGCGGCATTTCTGCTTTACATGGGGGGCACCAAGTTGCCCAGAAGTTCAGGATGACTTTTTTGCCGCGATAGTCTGAAAGCTTAACTGTTTTTCCGTCAAGGGCAGTCAGTTCAAAATCAGGAGCTTCAGCCCCTTCACGTAACGCAGAAAGCTTAGCACCGGGGATGTCTTCAGTTTCTGCCGTTTCTTCCGTTTGGTCTGTCGGTTTCTTTTCACTCTCTGTCAAATCAGGCTTCCAGATATTCACGATCAGAATGACAGCCGCAAGAGCTAGAATGGCAAAAGATAATAGATTTTTGTTCAAGACTGTAGCTCCTCCTTATTTACTCGCTGAAAAATCAGCAAGAAGATTCCTAGCGCAATGATTAGCATATTCTCTGCAGAGAGTAATTCTGAAAATAAGCTCAGTATTAGCGCTTCTAGCATTAGGAACAAAATTGAATACTGCTGGTTCAGTCCAGCTATTTTAAAATAATACAAAACAAAGCCTAACAGAAGCGCAGCCTGGACTGTTGCCGCCAGGATATCCTGAGAAAAAGCAAACAGGGCAGTCTCGTATAGAAGGAAAAAAATAAAGTAGGCAGGAAGAAATTCTTCCCTGTTGATTCCACTGTCCTTTTTCCGTGCTATTAAAAATAAATAAAGTGCGATTCCGGCAAAGGCAAGGATCTGTCCATTTGTACCGCCATTGAAGTAGAGCAGGGATAGCGGGGTATCAATGAACATTTTAAAATTAAAGAGCGCGTAGCTAAGCTTTGAAATAGCAATATAAACAAAGAAGCTATTCCAATACCAGTCGCCAATGCTTTTCTTTTCCTTAAGCCAGTATACCATGGCTCCGATAAAAATCGCGGCAAAAGCTGCCAGCAAATCTACTGGCAGCGTAAATCTGCCGACCGTTATATAATTCAAGCAGCATCACCTTTTTTGGGCTGGTCTGGCGTAAACTCAATCTTGTACTGTACATCAATGCTGCCGATTACCGATTGAATCATGCCGCAATTTTTCAATACGAGAATGCCGAGTTTTTCGGCCTGGTCCGCCTTTTCTTTTTGATCCGTTTGGACACTCACATTGAATGTCAGCTGTTCAATCCGATTAGCTTCATCGGAATTCCTTACAGCAGTAACATTTACGTCAATTCTCTTATAGTCTATTCTTTTCTTTGTTAAAATATTTGCAAGCAGGGAAGTACTGCAGCCCACTAGTGATGAAACAAATAGCTCAAAAGGGCGGTATCCCAGTTCGCTATTTGGTGATACAGGAAGGAACCCGTATTCAAGCTGCCCAATAATTTTATCATTATAATAAGTAAATTCCATGGATCTCGCTCCCTTTTTTAAGGCACTTTCGTGAACGATGCTGCTTTTACACTTTAGCTCTGTTGAACAAGGCTGTTGATTTTCGTTCCAGGCGCTTCGCTTTCCACCGAAGAATAAACAAATTCTTCTAGGGGCTGGCGCTGAGCCCGGAGGACATTGAATAGCTTCCTCGAGTCTGCCCAGACACGAGGAAATTGCGTTAGCATTTTCGGAGGAGTCTGCGCGCCTTCCAATACAATACAGGATATGAAAATCAACATTCAGCTTTTACAGAGCCTACACTTTAAAGTAAAAATCGCTTTCTGGACCTTTCAGGTTATAGCTGCCTTTTTAGTGCAGGAATCTTCCGAAAGAGCTCGAATCAAAACGTTTACCGGAATGTATGTTTATATATAAAGCAACATTTAAACCGAAAATAACCTTTTTAAAACAGTATGAATCTGTTTTGTTAAGAATTGATTAAGAAGCGTGATGGTTAGGAATTCTTATCCAAAATGAATGATCATGCCCATTTGTTTCAAGACCAATTTTCCCATTGTGGGCCTCGATGATGCTACGGGCTATCGCCAGCCCTAAACCAGCACCTTCAGCTTTGGTGCTTCGGGATTCTTCGAGACGGTAAAATCGCTCAAAAATAAGCTCTTCTTTTTCTGGCTCGATAAAATAACCCTTATGGGAAAAAGTAATGGAGTAAAGTTTCCCTTCAGGTTTTGCTTCAATGGATAAGTGACGGCCTAAATCATAATCTATAATATTTTGCAGGAGATTTGATATCACTTGCTTTAGTCCATCTTTATGGCCAAATACGAGAGATGGCTTTATCTCAAGATTCAACGAATCAAACTGGCGGTCTATTTTAAGCTTGAAGGCTGCCATCGACTCTGTCACGACCTCGTCGATTTTCACTGCTTCAAATTGTTTTTCCAGAAAATAAACCTCTTTATTCCAAGCATCTAGTTCCGATATCAAGTCGACAATACGGGTAATTCGTCGGGATTCCTCCAGCAGCGAGCCAAACAATTCACGATCTCCAGTCAAAACTCCGCTATGAAGCGCTTCTAAATACCCATTAACATTGGTAAGCGGGGTTCTTAATTCATGAGCGATATCCCGCAGCATTTCTTCCCGCCTCGTTTGGATAACAGACAGTGATTCCGTCATGGCATTGAAGTTTGTGAGCAATTCTCCTAATTCACCTCTGGCTGGGAGCACGATTTGGTGAGGTATTTTCCCTTCCTTTATTTGATTGGCTGCTACAGCCATTTTTTTAACTGGCTTAACAATGCGTCTTACTGAAAAATAATGGACAAGTCCTGCTCCGATAAAGGCGATGATACTTACCTTTATGAGGAAGGAATCTAAGGTATCGACGAGCTGGGCTCCGGTAATTTGCTCATGGTTCACAAGGAAGCAGGCATAATCCTTTACGGAGATTCCTGCCAGCATGATGACCAGTAGAATGACAACGCTGTTCACAGCAACAAGCTTTGATAATAATAAATTGCCTATGCTTTTAATTCGCCGCAAACCTATACCCCATTCCTCTCACAGTTTGAATATAATCCTTTGGCGTCTTTTCTTTGATTTTTTCACGGAGATTCTTAATATGGACATCAATCGTCCGTTCGGTCACTGCCTTTTCGTTGTTTTCATAGATGGAGTCCAGAATTTGCGTCCGTGAAAGAATCTGGCCAGGGTGCTGCATGAACATATGGAGGAGCCTGAATTCAAAATTGGTCAAGTCAAGGAGCTCTCCATTGATCCTTGCTTCGCCTTTTGCAGGCTTGATTGTAAGCCCTGTAAAAGTCAGCTTTCCACATCTGCTGGCAGTCCTTCTAAGAACGGCCTCAATACGGACCATCAATTCAGCAGGACTGAATGGCTTGACTACATAGTCATCGGCACCGAGCTTGAAACCTTCAATCCTGCTTTTTTCCGAAGCCTTAGCAGTCAGCATGATCACAGGCATCATGCTTTCAAGATCGTTCCTTAGCCAGGTGCAGACTTCTTCACCACTCTTCCCAGGAAGCATCAGATCAAGGATCAGGATGCATGGGTCATATTTTTCAATCATTTCCATCGCGGTAATTCCATTGTCAGCTTCAAGGACCTCATAACCTTCATTTGTTAAGTAAATCTTTACAAGCGTCCTGATTTTCGGGTCATCCTCGACAACCAATACGCTTTTGCCAATCAAATCTTTATTCACAATGAATGTCACCCCTTTGGACAGCCCTCAGATAAGATTAAAATTGAAATATGCTATAAGCAGAAAGCCACGCGCTAATTTTTTGCATCTGTCCTGAAAGTACAAGGAACCCCATTCCAACCATAATCATGCCGTTTACAAATGCCAATTTAGCAAGATACTTGTTGATTTTTTTGATTGCTTTTAAAGAATAAGAAATAACGAATGAGATGACTAGAAAGGGAACAGCCATGCCAAGAGAGTAAGAAGTCAGCAAGTACATGCCTTGATATAGTGTATCTGAAGAACTTGCAAGCAGCAGTATGGATGAAAGTGCAAGTCCTACACATGGTGACCATCCACTTGCAAATGCCATGCCAAGAAATACGGAACTGAAAACACCTTTCGATTTTGTTTCAGAATGCACCTTTTTTTCCATCATTAAAAATTTGATATTCAATAATCCAGCCATCTGCAAGCCGAAGATGATAATCAGCAATCCTGCTACTTGCATAACGATTGTTCTGTAGTTTGCGAATACCTGGCCGAGAAATGACGCAGAAGCACCCATGACAATGAAAATCAAACTAAAGCCGATGATGAAGCCGAAAGAACGGGTGAAAAGTGTGGCTCGGTCCACAGCAACCTTTGAACCCTCAATCTTGCCGCCGGTTAAATGCGTTATGTAAGCAGGAAGCAGGGGAAAGACACATGGCGAGAAAAAAGATAAAATTCCTGCAGTAAAAGCAAAAAACAATCCTATTTCATTCATTTTAAAATCACTCCTTTTCTTTATCTCTATATTGTGCAGGTTTTGTTAAGGGTTAATTAAGAAGATACAATTTAATTATACCCATATTGGTATATAATTTGAAATGATGTATAATGATTTCTATCAATTAGTTTAACATGATTTAGGCTTTGAATCTTTTGGAGGATAGTATAGTTTATTAAAGGTTTTAGTATGATCTAATAAAAAAATGGCTCTGTTAAACAAGGCTGTTGATTTTCGTTCCAGGCGCTTCGCTTTCCGCGGAAGAATTATGAAAAAGCCCAACTGCCGGCTTTTCATAAGCAAATTCTTCTAGGGGCTGGCGCTGAGCCTCCTCGTCGCTTTGCTCCTGCGGGGTGCAAATGATCTATGGGATCATTTCACCTTGGTCTCACCTGTCCAGCTGCGCCCGCAGGAGTCTACGCGCCTTCCACTACAATCAACAGGGTATTAAAAATCAACATTCAGCTTTAACAGAGCCTTGTATTTATGAACTTGTTGCTCTTTTCAACGAAACAGTTTCCCCCTGTCAAAAAACTAGGAGGAGAAAAATGGAGAACACAATATATTCCTTATTGCCGCCGTTGTTGGCAATTTTAATGGTTGTCATCACAAGACGGGTGCTATTGTCCTTAGGAACAGGCATCGTGGCAGCAGCATTATTGCTTGCTGAATTCAATATTGGCAAAACATTATCAATCATAGGCGATGCCGTTAAGGGGATTTTCATCGCTGATGGAGAACTGAACACTTACAGTTTATATATCATCCTGTTCCTAATGCTATTAGGTATCATTACTGCATTTATTTCTATTTCCGGTGGAAGCCGTGCATTTGGCGACTGGGCGATGAAGCGTGTGAAAACAAGAGTTGGTGCTCAGCTTGTAGGTGCATTTCTAGGTATTATTATTTTTATCGATGATTACTTCAATGCACTGGCTGTCGGACAAATCACTCGTCCAATTACTGACCGCCAGAAAGTTTCACGGGCAAAGCTTGCGTATATTATCGATTCCACTTCTGCCCCAATGTGTGTCATTTCACCAATATCCAGCTGGGGGGCTTATATCATTGCTTTAATTGGCACAATCCTCGCTGCTCACGGTGTTAAGGAATATAGTGCATTTTCGGCATTCATGCAAATCATTCCAATGAATTTTTACGCTTTAGCTGCACTTATTATGGTCTTCATCGTGGCGCTTCGCAATGTTGAAATTGGACCAATGAAGGTCCATGAAGATCGTGCTTTAAATGAGGGGATCGTTGTAAATCAAAGTAAGCCGGTACCAGGTGAATTAAAAGATGACCTGCCAACCAGCACCAAAGGTACAGTCGGTGATCTTGTTTGGCCAATCTTTGCTTTAGTTGTTGGTACTGTCGGTGCCATGATGTGGACGGGCCTAAGCGCCGTTGAAGGGGAAGCAACGATTTTTAAAATCCTTGAAAATACAGATGTGACAAAATCTCTAGTAACAGGCGGATTGCTGGGGCTTGCTGTCGCATTGATTCTATTTGCAAGACAGGCTGTTGTATTAAAAGGTGTAAATGCCAATGTTTTCGGAAAAGGATTGCTTGAAGGAATCAAATCGATGCTGCCGGCCATCTATATTCTGCTATTTGCATGGGTGATTGTTGACTTGATCGGAAGCCTTGAAACAGGAAAATATCTGGCGGGTCTGGTTGAGAGCTCAAATATGAATATTTCTTTCCTGCCATTCCTGCTGTTCTTAATAGCTGGAATCATGGCATTCTCAACCGGCACATCTTGGGGATCATTTGGAATCCTGCTTCCAATCGCAGGGGATATTGCAGCGGCATCTGATATCAGCATGCTTCTGCCTGCATTGGCGGCAGTATTAGCTGGAGCAGTATTTGGGGACCACTGTTCACCAATTTCCGATACAACCATACTCTCATCTACGGGTGCTGGATCAAATCATATGGACCATGTTATGACTCAGCTGCCATATGCGTTGATTACTGCGGCAATCTCAGCTGTTGGATTCCTTGTAATTGGATTCACTGGCAGCACCATTGCTGCACTTGCAGTAGTGATGATCCTTCTGGCTGCCTTCGCTTTCATCTTTGGGAGCAAACCGCAGCAAGTAAAACAATTAAAAGAAAATCTTGCAGAATAACTTTTAAGCTGTCTGATGATCAGACAGCTTTTTTCAATAATGGCAAAAAACCCCATACCTTAACTAGTATTTTATCTGTTGGGAAAATATTTTTTATGAAAAAATTTATTATGAGTGAAATAATATTTTGACAAGCAATTAAAAACTAGCTATACTATTTTTAGATTAAATAATCAGAAAATATAAAACTTTCTAATTCATTCCATGGAATTAGAAAGGGAGGGGGATTAATAATGGAAAATCGTCCACAGTGGGGAACCAGGTCGGGTTTTATTCTTGCGGCCATTGGTTCTGCAGTAGGGTTGGGAAATATTTGGCGTTTTCCCGCAGTAGCGTATGAGAATGGAGGAGGAGCCTTCTTTATTCCTTATTTATTCGCTTTGCTGACAGCAGGCATTCCGCTGCTGATTCTTGAATTTACAATCGGGCATAAGTATAGAGGATCTTCACCATTGTCATTCGCACGTATGAATAAGAAATGGGAATGGCTTGGCTGGTGGCAGGTTGCTGTTTCTTTTGTAATCTCAACTTATTATGCCGCCATCATTGCATGGTCAGGATCCTATGCATTCTTCTCATTCGGAGAGAAATGGGGAAAAGATTCTGAGGGCTTCCTTTTCGGCAGCTATCTGAAGCTGGCTGAAAAGGCAGGGGACGTAGGCGGGATTGTCCCAGGAGTATTTTGGCCTATGGTTCTTGTGTGGGGAATTACATTCTTTGTTCTTTTGAAAGGTATTAAAAAAGGGATTGAAGTGGCAAACAAAATCATGATTCCAACACTTGTAGTTCTTTTCATGGTCATCGTTGTCAGAGCCTTGACTCTTGATGGTGCTGCTCAGGGACTTGATGCTTTCTTCAAGCCGAATTGGGATACGATTGCTGACCCTAAGGTATGGGTTGCTGCTTATGGTCAGATTTTCTTCAGTTTATCAATTGGTTTTGCAATTATGATTACTTATTCAAGCTATCTTCCTAAGAAAACAGATTTAACGAACAGTGCATTTATCACTGGTTTTGCAAACTCTGGCTTTGAGCTTTTAGCTGGCATTGGGGTATTTGCAGCATTAGGATTCATGGCTCAGCAGGCAGGAGTGCCTGTAAGCGAAGTTGTTGCTGGCGGTGTAGGATTGGCATTTGTTGTCTTCCCGCAAATTATCAGTGAGTTCCCTGCATTTAATGGCCTATTTGGTTTCTTGTTCTTCACATGTCTAGTTCTTGCAGGATTGACTTCATTAATTTCTATTGTGGAAACTTTTGTTGCTGGTGTACAAGAAAAGTTCAAAGTCAGCAGAACAAAGGCCGTTCTAGTAGGCGGCGGATTATCCTTTTTATTCTCAATCCTGATCGCAACCAAAGGTGGTTTATTCTTCCTTGATTCAGCAGACTATTTCATCAATCAATTCGGAGTTGCTTTGGCAGGACTTGTAGAGGTTGTCGCTGTTGCGTGGGTAATGAAAGAATTGAAGAATCTTCAAAAGCATACAAACGAAATTTCAGATGTAATGGTAGGTACATGGTGGAGAATTTGCCTTGGTGTGATCACTCCTATCGTATTAGGCTACATGATGGTTCAAAACATCATTACGAACATCAAGGAAAACTATGGAGGATATCCAACAGGCTTCCTTCTATACACAGGATGGGGAGTTGCCATCGGAGCGATCGTATTAGGGTTCGTCTTTGCGGCAATTAAGTGGGATAAAGATATTTCAGTTTCCTCTAAGGGGGTTTCTCAATAATGTCAGGTAGCGCTATTGCAATGATGCTTATTGGTATGGTAATTATTTGGGGCGGCCTAGCAGCAAGTGTAGTTGTGGCTGTAAAAAAAGGTAAAGAATCAAATTAGGTTAAAGAGGGCTGCCACTGGCAGCCCTTTTATTTTTTCTTCAAGCGTGTGCGTTCCTGTCTTGCCCACATTTTCAAATGAGGGTATGGATCAAAGGACCATTCCGTATAGCCATTGTCCTTATACATTCCATAGTGCAGGTGGGGAGGGAATTTTCCGGATGTTCCAGGTGGTCCATATCCAGAGCTTCCAACACCACCGATGACAGTTCCGGGTTCAACGATTTGACCGACCTTCAGATCTTTCGTAAATCCGCTTAAATGAGCGAAATAATGGTATGTGTTGTTGATGTCGCGGATACCTACCCGCCAGCCGCCATATTTGTTCCAGCCCTTCATCTCGACGATGCCATATCCTGTCGCGCGGACAGGAACTCCATAGCCTGCAAAAATATCGGTGCCTTCATGAATCCTTCTGCCGCCCCAGCCACGGGCATCGCCCCATGTATTGTTGTAGCTATGGTTGCTTCTTAAAGGCAGCGGGAAGGAATGGGTATCAAGGTCAAGCCTGCCAAAATGTCTGTACACCATAGCCTTTCCTATGATGATTCCCACTGTTTTGTCACGCTTATAGTAATTCCAAAGACCAATTTTTATGTTTTCCTGATCAGTCCCGAAATGAAGGAGGTATTGAGCCAATGCCTGCAGCACATCCTCGTCGTCCTTGAGGCTTGCTTTACCGTCACCATTGCCGTCAAAACCTATTCCATTGAAAAATTGAATGGACACTGGATTGTTATCTTCTAAGTTGGGATTCAACAATCCTGCCCATTCTTCCGGTTTAAAATAAACCCCGGCAATTCCCTCCGCTTTTGGCAAATCCTTTCGTGCCTGGCGGACATTTCGCTCATACTGGTCTACTGCGGCAATATAGTACCAGGGAATATTAGTAACAGCTTCTACACGGGTATATAATTCCATTCTTTTTTTATAAACATCCTCATCCTGCTCGGCTGCTGATACTTTCTCAACAGAGAGGGCAGGGCATAATAAAAAAAGAACGATAACTGCATAAAGGAATTTCACCGTAATCCTCCCTTCAGATTTTTGCTCCATTAGTGTACAGTTTTAGTGGCTAGTTTGTTTTTTATCCATGATGCGTCCACGAAACCCTTTTTCCTGGAATGGCAGCTCACTTACGCTTCTTGTTATAGTTTGTGATGAAGGAGATTTTTCATAAATATCAAATAATGGTAATCGCAAAGCTAACGTACTTGTCGTGTGTTTTTCATTATGTTAAAGTGACATCAGAAGCTGTAAATCGGCCTTGATTTTTTCATGGTGTTCTTGATGTAGTGCAGCAGGAATGGAGTGAAATTATGAGCAAAAAAGAGGTACAGAGAAAGCCTGAATGGCTGAAAATAAAGTTAAATACGAATGAAAATTATACTGGCTTGAAAAAGATGATGCGGGAGAAAAGCTTACATACTGTATGTGAAGAAGCGAAATGCCCAAATATCCATGAATGCTGGGCAGTAAGAAGAACTGCTACATTCATGATCCTTGGTGATGTATGCACGCGTGCATGCCGTTTCTGTGCGGTTAAAACAGGCCTTCCAACTGAACTCGACTGGCAGGAACCGGAACGAGTAGCTGATTCAGTCGTACTTATGAACCTGAAGCATGTCGTTGTTACAGCAGTAGCGAGAGATGACCTGAAGGATGGAGGAGCGGCTGTCTTTGCTGAAACAGTAAGAGCCATTCGCAGAAAGAATCCTTTTACTTCCATTGAAGTATTGCCTTCCGATATGGGCGGTGTTCTGGAGAACCTTAAGACATTAATGGATGCTAGACCGGATATCCTTAATCATAATATTGAAACAGTTGAACGTCTGACTCCAAGAATCCGTGCGCGTGCTAAATATGAACGTTCACTTGAGTTCTTGCGCCGGGCAAAAGAGCTTCAGCCAGACATCCCGACAAAATCCAGCATCATGGTTGGGCTTGGCGAGACAAAGGAAGAGCTAATTGAAGCGATGGATGATTTGCGCGCAAACAACGTGGACATCCTTACCCTTGGACAATATCTGCAGCCTTCTAAGAAACATCTTGAGGTTGTAAAGTATTATCATCCGGATGAATTTGCCGAACTAAAAGAGATCGCCCTGCAAAAAGGCTTCAGCCATTGTGAAGCAGGTCCACTTGTACGATCTTCTTACCATGCGGACGAGCAGGTAAATTCCGCGGCAAAGCATAAACAGGAGCTTGCTGAGCAAGAAGCTCAACAGGCATAATGTCTTCTAAATATGATGAAAATAAAGAGTTCAGCCTGAGGCTGAACTCTTTTTCCATATTATTTCCCTTTTTTCATCTGTGTAGAAATGTCGTCTTTATCCATGTTTTCATTCAATTCGCCTTCCGCTTCACCGTTGGCATTTTCACCTGTGCTCATCGGCCTTCCTTGAGGAGATTTGAGCATTTGTTTAATGACACCGTCTATCATCGTGTCTACATCCCGGCTGTCTGTGTCTAGAGATGCAAAGTTCTCTACATCTTTGCGAAGACTTGGATCATCAGATACATAAACGTGGAACCAGCGAGGAACAACAGACATTGCCATCCTCTTCACCTGGTCGGCAGTTTCAAACCGGTCCTTTGAGTCTGTTTGATAGACAATCAGTACTTCTTCATCTGTAACCAATGTTGAGACATCATCAACATTCTGGACCATCGTGCTATAACGGCCAATCATGTCAGCCATTTTTTCCCGGTCGATTGCCTGGTACACATCCATGTTTTTATCTGTTCCCATAACGCCTGTTTTTTGGTGGCGGACATAGCCAAAATCTTCACTTGTATCTTTTAATCCTTTGCGTCCATCTTCATTATATAAATCAGGGCGCTGGTCGTTTACATTAAGAGTATTGCCGCTTCGCTGGTAGATGCCCGTTTTGCCGTCGCGATCGCCAGGGGATGCATTGTTATTGGAGCATCCAGTCAATGCTGCTGCACCGCAAATGCTCAGGGCAATAATTGTTTTTTTCATTTCAAACACCTCCTATTAATTAGAATGGCTCTGATTTTATTTTTTTTGCTTAGTAATTGATGGGGAATCAGTTATAATTTAAATAAGAGACTTTGGGATCAAAAATTAATGAAGGAAAATCAGCAATGAAAAAGAGGTGTACCAATGATTTGCATCAATAATCTGTGCTATGAAATTGTTGACGAAGCACGTGACGGTTTCAATGAGGAAGCCTTTCGTGCAAGATACAGCGATATCTTAACAAAGTATGACTATATTGTTGGCGACTGGGGATATGGCCAATTAAGGCTCAGGGGATTTTTCGACGACCAGAATCAGAAGTCAACATTTGATACAAAAATCAGCACTGTCAGTGAGTATCTGTATGAGTATTGCAATTTTGGGTGTGCCTATTTCGTTGCGAAAAAGGTTGCCAAACAAAACGTGAGCCAATAAAAGAAGAGGACCTGACTTTTATCAGGTCCTCTTCTTTTATTGTTAAAATTTGTTTTAGGGGATTAACCCCTGAGGTTTTTCTGTTTATTAACTGTATGGCGGCTGCTCACTTTCATTCGGGTCGTCATGGGTTGGGTGTGCTCCAGCTTCCTTGCGCGGCATGCCTTGATGAAGTGATTTGAATTCATAGTTGAAATTGCTGTAGGACCGCTGGCCTTCTCCCCATGGCGTACTCTTGCCTTTTACAGGTTCTGCCTTCCCCATTGGCGATCCATAGGGTCCATCTGGCAAATCCTCAGCAGATATATAATTTCTTTGCTTTTCTACATTGGAAAAATCAGAGTATAGTTCACGGTCTTCTTTGCTCATGAATTCACCCTCTTTGCTTGTTGTCTTGTTAGTATTTCATTAAAAGAACAAAACAAACAAAGAAGTTAGTGCCATAACTATACCAGCTGGCGCAAGAACGAGCGAAGTTCTTCTGCATCTTCTTCTGATAGGTTGTAGGCATACTCTAAATAGCCTTCTTCATCCAAATCATCCTGGCCGATGATCGCGAATTTGCTTCCCTGGATATCCAGGACGATGCTTTTCCCGTAATAACGGCTTGTCTGGATTATAGCAAGGTCAAAGCGCTGGTTTTCACCTAAAAAGCTTATGTAGCGTGTTTTTGTATCTTCTGTATCATCATATAGAAAAAAACGTTCTTCGGTCATTGTGATCCTCCTAATTAGCTTTCCATATATGTAATTTGTTTATTTTTCCCACACCCATAATGAGTGGGGATCATTCTTCACTCACCATCTTACCAGAAAACAGATAATTTCTGAATTTATCTGAAAAAAACAAAAATATTTTGCTATACTATATAGGAAAAAAGCTCTATTTTTAATAAATATGGTACAATTAAGAAAAAGTTCCAGGCATCTTCTGAGAGGATTGAAACCTATGGCCCGCCGCATTACTAGCATTTTAGACAACCTGCTTGGTTGGGGAAAAATAATGTTGCCTCATTCATCAATATGCTATTACCCTCCTCAGTTCATATTGCGGAACCCTGTCGTTTCAGGGGTAAAAAAAGCATTGAGAGATGGGTGTGAAGTAGCAGTTATAGCCTATACTAACAAGAATCATCGAGAGCTTGCTGCCCAGCTTGGGGAAGAAAGCTGGAAATATTTTAAGGCTTTGAAGAGACACTTTAAGACAGTCATTGAAGAAGAAATTGAAAAGCAGGACATGATTGTCTTGCATGATTACTATAGCGACAGTCTAAGTTTGTTTATAAGAATTGATCATAACAGGCACTGTATATCTGACATCGATACAAAAATGAAGAAAATTCTCAGGGAAGCAGAAAGCAGGCTTTTCCATGAGTATCCTACTGTGCAGCCAGTTTTTGATACAGGCTATATTTTTATTGATAAATCGGTTGATTCTGTACATGAAGCTGTGTTAAAGGCCCATCAGCAGGCCTTCGCGATGGCAGAGAAAAGAATTCAATCTGAATTTAATGAAATGGTTTATGAAATGAATAAAATCGTATCTCAAAGAAAAATCAAGCTTCTGGCTCAGCCAATTATCGATGTTGCCTCAAAGGAAATCAGGGCATGGGAAATGCTGACACGCGGACCTGAGGGAACGGCCCTGGAAAGCCCATTACAGCTGTTTTCGGTAGCTAGACAGACAAACATGCTGTATGAGCTGGAAATGATTGTACTCAGCAAGACGCTAGAACAAATTACTTTGACAGGCTGCACGCATGATATTTTTATTAATTTTACACCGATTACACTTGGTAATTCTCGATTTGTCCGTGACTTGAAGACAGAGATGCAATCATACAAAAACATCAAGCCGAGCCAAATCACATTTGAAATTACCGAGAGAGACTCGATTGAGGGAATCGAAAATTTTATCTATAATATAAAGGTATTAAGAGGTATGGGGATCAAGATTGCGGTCGATGATACAGGAGCAGGTTACGCAAGCTTAAATACCATCAGCGAAATCATGCCGGACGTCATAAAAATCGACCGGTCTGTCATTCAGAACATTGATAAGAATTCCGTTAAGGAGTCAATGCTGAAAGGTTTACTGCTCGTAGCTAAGGAAGCAGGTTCCATTGTCATAGCCGAAGGGATCGAGAGTGAAGAAGAGGCCTCTGTTCTATCAAGGAATAAGGTTGAATTAGCACAAGGTTACTTTTATGCCCGTCCTGGATTACTCAAAACCGTCTAGCATCTGTATGAGGTGATAAGAATGTACTTTGTTGACAGAGAACAAATCGAAACAACATTGCAATTTTTAGAAACGCAAATCAACTTTTTCGAAACACATGATTCATGGGAAACGCCTATGGAGAAGGCTGCTCTTGAACGGCTGGCACATACAATGATCGAAGCAGTGCTTGATGTTGGAAATGCCATGATCGATGGTTTCATCATGCGTGACCCAGGAAGCTATGAAGACATCATTGATATTTTGGATGATGAGAAAGTCGTTACTGCAGAAATGAGCGAAGGCTTGAAAAAGATTGTTCTGTTCAGGAAGATGCTTGTACAGCAATACACTGCAGTTGACCATAACGCATTAAAAGCGTCATTTGCAGCAGCACTTCCGCTATTGAAGCTTTTTTCTGGAAAAGTGCGTGAATACTTAACCAATGAACTAGGACCCGTATCAGCTTTTAAAAAGTAGCATTATTAGGGGAGACCGTAAGACACGGTCTCTTTTTCCATTTGTTAGGAAGAATGAAAGTCGAATGGCATCCGAAAAAGTGTGCGATAGTAGGAAAAAGTGAGATATGGGGGAAGGTTACGAGAACAACTCAAGAGGAAAAAATCGCGACGAGTTGTTATGGTGAAGCTTATGAGAACAACTCAAGAGGGTAAAATGAGCAACGAGTTGTTATAGTGGAGCGTACGAGAACAACTCAAGAGGATAAATTGAGCAACGAGTTGTTATGGTGGAGCCTACGAGAACAACTCAAAGGAGAAAACACGCAACGAGTTGTTATGGCGAAGCTTACGAGAACAACTCAAGATGATAAAATGAACAACGAGTTGTTATGGCGAAGCTCACGAGAACAACTCAAAAGGAAAAGAAACGCAACGAGTTGTTTTGGTGAATCTCAAAGAACAACAGCTGGTTGATTATTTTGTTTAAGGCCGAATCAGATAGTATACATAGTTACAGACTTCATTCTTTGCACTTATGCCAATGCTTTTATAAAATAGGATTTCGGGTACGATAATGTTAGGAGTGATCACGTTGAAGAAATATAAAGGTTATCTGATTGATTTAGATGGAACTATGTACAGGGGTTCCGAGAGAATAGAAGCAGCTTCTGATTTTGTAAAAAGGCTGATTGAGGCAGAGATTCCTTATTTATTCGTAACGAATAATTCCTCACGCACACCGGCGCAGGTTGCTGAAAAGCTTAGGAGCTTTGATATCCCTACGACTGAGGAGCAGGTTTTTACAACTAGCCAGGCAACTGCCAACTATATCTATGAACAAAAGCCTGATGCAAGTGTTTATGTAATCGGCGAAGAGGGCATCCAAGCCGCGATTGAGGAAAAAGGTCTGCAATTTGCAGGGGAAGATGCTGATTTCGTTGTTTCAGGCATTGACCGAGGAATTACATATGAAAAGCTTGCGGTTGGATGTCTCGCTGTCCGGAACGGCGCAACTTTCATCTCCACAAATGGGGATATCGCCATCCCAACAGAACGCGGCTTGCTGCCCGGTAATGGTTCATTGACATCGGTTATTGCCGTTTCAACCCAAACGGAGCCGATCTTCATCGGCAAGCCAGAGTCTGTCATCATGGAACAAGCCCTGAAGGTACTCGGTACCCACAAAGAGGAGACACTAATGGTGGGCGATTACTACGATACGGATATCCTAGCAGGAATGAGAGCAGGCATGGATACACTCCTCGTACATACAGGAGTGACAACAAGAGAGCTCCTTAAAGGCTATCAGGAAATGCCAACCTATACAGTTGATTCACTTGATGAGTGGGAAGTCTAAAAAAAGGGACTTGCGGCTAAAATGCTGCAAGTCCCTTTGTGTATTGTTTTCGCAAGTTTTTATTTGAACACATTTTTCAGTTGACGTAACGATTGCGTGTCTCAATCGCCCTCACCGACGAAGTATGATTTTAGCCATCAATATGTTCCTAAGAACAATTACTTACTCAATATTCGCTGCCCTATGTGCCAGACGGCTTGATGCGGCTGCCGCAACAGCACCGACAATGTCGTCAAGGAATGTGTGGCATTTGCCGGAGGCTTTGTCATTTAGCTTTTCCAAAATACCGGGTTTTTGCTTATCAATGTATCCGTAGTTAGTAAAACCGATGGAACCGTATATATTCACAATGGAAAAAGCGAGGATTTCATCTATACCGTAAAGGCTTTCATCTGTTTCGATAATGGATTGAAGCGGCTCTCCAAGCTTCTTTTGCTCGGCAAGAATATCAAGCTGGATTCCAGTAAGGATGGCATTCTGGACCTCCCGTTTGGAAAGAACTCGTTCGACGTTTGCTAAACAATCTTCCATTTGCAGATTAGGGTGATATTTTTCCTGCAGGTAAAATACAAGCTCAGCTATATCCTGTATTTCCACACCGCGTTCATGCAGCCATTTCCGTGCTGTTTCCTCTGTCATATGGATTGCGCGTTTTTTTTCTAACATCTGCATCACCTTTCTTATTTTGATTGCAGCCTCTAATAACCTATTTATCCTAAATTATTCTGTGTAATCCTTTTGGTGATAGGTATTCGCTCCTTTAAATCATTTCCAGAATGATACCACTTATTCATTTCATTGTTCACACAAGTTTTCAAATGACTGACATATATTTGTTAGAGAGTGGTCTTGAAATGAGGTGGCAAAAATGCTTCAAAGGATGTTAAAAGAAGTATATGGGATTTCTGCGGATTCAGAAGTATCTCTTGGAAGATATCATGGATATAAGCATAATGAAGGGCTTTATTTAATTATGACTGCAAATGGATTAAAAGAGCAAGAAATAAGCGAGCTTGCGAGAATAGCGGATCATATGCAAAGTTTTGGAGACCGCAATGTCTCTAAGCTGCTGGCTGACAAGGAAGGCAGGCAAATCTGTGATTGGCAGGGCAGTAAATATTGTGTGCTTCAAAATCGTGCCGCACCTATACCAGATGGGATGAAAACTGGCAGGAAGTTAGCAAAGTTTCATTTCAGAGGCAGACAGATTCCCTTCAAAGTCGAAAGCCTCAACAGGGTTGGGCAGTGGAAACAGCTTTGGGAAAAAAGGCTGGACCAGATGGAGCAGGTGTGGAGCGGCAAGTTGTACAATGAACCGGAAAGTGATTTTGAACGGATGTTTCTCGAATCATATCCGTATTACATGGGATTGGCCGAAAATGCGATTCAATATCTTACTGACACCGAAATTGATGATAAGCCGACAAAGATCGATCATGGCACGGTATGTCATGAGCGTTTTACAAATACAGTCTGGAGGGGTTCGTATTTTGTTAAAAATCCATTTGACTGGGTATTTGACCATGCAAGCCGGGATCTAGCTGAATGGGTAAGAGAGCGTTATTTTACGAATATCCAGACCAGCCAGCCTGATATTAAAAACTTTCTGTCTGAATATCAAAGCCTGACGGTATTATCTCCTTTTTCCTGGAGGCTTCTTTACGCGCGATTGCTGTTTCCGCTTCATTATTTTGAAGCAGTTGAAAATTATTATATAACACAATCAGAACAGACGAGGAATCAGCTTGAGGATCAATTGGCTAAGTATTTAAAACAAAGCAGCGATCATGAAAAGTTTTTAAGTAATTTTTATCAGCTTTGCGAGGCACCTGTCAAAGCAGCTAAACTTCCGGGCGTTGATTGGTTATTACGGTAAGCGAAATTTATTGCCTGAAATGGAAGCGATATATGGTAGAATAAAATTATTCTATAATATTAAACGCTTACATGAAGGAGACTGTTCATGAAACCATATGTGTATATCACCCGAAAACTTCCGGAAGAAACGATTGCTGAAATTGCCCATCATTTCGACGTAAAAATGTGGGATCATGAAGATATTCCTGTATCTAGAGAAGTTTTATTAGAAGAAGCAAAAAAGGCCAGCGCCTTGATTACGATGCTTTCAGATCAGGTGGACGCAGAGCTGCTTACAGCTGGGAATAACCTTAAAATTGTCGCCAATCTGGCAGTAGGCTATGATAATATCGATCTTAAGGCAGCTACAAAGCGTGGAATCCTCGTCAGCAATACACCGGATGTCTTAACAGAAACAACTGCGGACCTGACTTTTGCTTTACTGATGGCCACTGCAAGACGAGTTGTGGAAGCCGCCGAGTATGTGAAGGCTGGGAAATGGGAGGGCTGGAGTCCATATCTGCTTGCCGGACATGATATCCACTCGAAGACAATCGGGATTGTAGGCATGGGGAAAATCGGCGAAGCTGTAGCTCGCAGGGCAAAAGGCTTTGGCATGGAGATCCTGTATCATAACCGCTCCAGAAAAATGGATGCTGAAATGGAATTCGGCGCTCAATATAGTTCGTTTGAAGAACTTGTTTCTAATTCTGATTATGTTGTATCCCTGGCACCGCTGACTGCTGAAACAAGAAATTTATTTACAGCAGATGTTTTTACTAAAATGAAAAAAAGCGCCATTTTTATCAATGTGGGGCGCGGCCCGGTTGTGGACGAGCAAGCATTATATGAGGCTCTTGTTCATGGTGAGATTGCAGCAGCCGGTCTCGATGTTTTCGTGAAGGAACCAATTTCTGCAGATCATCAGCTGCTGAAGCTGCCAAACGTGGTTGCATTGCCGCATATTGGCAGCGCGAGTACGGAAACGAGAACAGCCATGATCAAGCTGTGCTGCTCAAATGTCAACGCAGTGTTATCTGGAGACAGACCAAAGACGATTGTGAATAAAGAAGTGCTTCGTTAAGAGCATATGAGCCTTTTCCTGAAAACGGGGAAGGTTCTTTTTGTCGTAAAATTCAAAATTTTTATTCTTAGAGCCGCATATGATTAAGCGTTTACATAGGATTGGCTCTCTAAAAACTCCTTGTAAAAGCAGGTTCGGGAAATTATAATGTCTACTATATATAAACAGTTGTTCTTTTATAGCGGACAGTAGGAGAGGGGAAGAAAAAATGCAGGTAATCTCAATTGGACTTCTAGGATTAGGCACAGTTGGCTCGGGGGTAGTGAAAATTATTGAGAACCATCAGGATAAACTGATGCATCAGGTCGGCTGTCCGGTGAAGGTGAAAAAAATCCTCGTACAGGACCCAGTAAAGGAAAGAACAGTGAAGGTCGATTCTTCTCTCTTAACGGTGAATCCAGCTGACATTATCGATGACCCGGAAATTGATGTAGTGATTGAAGTAATGGGTGGCATCGAAAACACGCGTGAACATTTACTTGAGGCATTAAGAATGAAAAAACATGTTGTGACAGCGAATAAGGACTTGATGGCAGTTTATGGTTCAGAGCTATTGACTGTTGCACATGAAAACGGGTGTGACCTATTTTTTGAAGCGAGTGTTGCTGGAGGTATCCCGATTCTAAGGAGCCTTGCAGAAGGCCTTGTATCAGACCGTATTACAAAGATGATGGGAATCGTTAATGGTACGACTAACTATATTTTAACGAAGATGAGCCAGGAAGGCCTTGCCTATGAATCGGTGTTAAAGGATGCCCAGAGGCTTGGATATGCAGAAGCAAATCCAGCTTCGGATGTAGAGGGCCTGGATGCAGCCAGAAAAATGGCGATCATGGCGTCGTTAGGATTTTCAATGAAAATCGATCTTGATGACGTCAAAGTTAAAGGGATAACTGAGATCACTGAAGAAGACCTCAAATATGGAAAGCAGCTTGGTTATACAATGAAGCTGCTTGGGATTGCCCATCGCGAGGATGACAAGGTAGAGGTAAGTGTCCAGCCAGCTCTTTTGCCAAATTCACACCCGCTAGCTTCGGTCCATAATGAATACAATGCTGTCTATGTATATGGCGAGGCTGTCGGGGAGACGATGTTCTATGGTCCTGGTGCAGGAAGCCTGCCCACAGCTACGGCTGTTGTTTCAGACCTTGTGGGAGTAGTCAAGAACATGCGGCTGGGTGTCAATGGATGCACTTCTGTCACACCGCAATATCAAAAGCAGCTTAAGGACGATGGCGAGGTGCATTCAAAGTATTTCCTCCGCCTGCATGTACATGATGAGGTTGGTGTTTTTGCGGAAATTACATCGCTCTTTTCCAACTACAATGTAAGCTTTGAAAAGATTCTTCAGATGCCGTTAAAAGAAAAAGAATTAGCTGAAATTGTTGTCGTAACACACAAAGCTTCTCTAAGAAACTATGAAGATATTTTAATGCAGCTTCGTGATCTTCCTGTTGTTAAAGAAATCAAAAGTTCCTACAGAGTCGAGGGGAGTGTCAGTGCATGAGGTGGCGCGGCCTGTTGAGTGAATACAAAGAGTTCCTGCCAGTCAATGAGAACACCCCTTTACTGACGCTAAATGAAGGGAATACACCATTAATCAGGCTGGATCGGCTCTCAGAGGAGTGGGGGGTTGATCTGTTCGCGAAAGTGGAGGGAGCCAATCCAACGGGTTCTTTTAAAGATCGAGGGATGGTGATGGCGGTCGCCAAAGCAAAGGAAGAAGGCAGCGGGACTGTCATTTGCGCATCCACTGGCAATACGTCTGCCTCTGCAGCTGCTTATGCTGCAAGAGCAGGCTTACAGTGCATCATTGTCATTCCAGAAGGTAAAATTGCCATGGGTAAGCTTGCCCAGGCTGTGATGTATGGAGCAAGCATCATTTCAATTGAGGGTAATTTTGATGAAGCATTAAAGATGGTGAGAGCCATCAGCGCGACTGAACCGGTCACTCTTGTGAATTCGGTGAACCCATATCGTCTTGAAGGACAGAAAACAGCTGCGTTTGAAATCTGCGATCAGCTAGGGGAGGCACCAGATATTCTGGCAATTCCTGTTGGCAACGCAGGGAATATCAGTGCATATTGGAAGGGGTTCAAAGAATATCATTCTATGAAAGGCACGGGCCTTCCCCGCATGTTCGGATTTGAAGCAGAGGGTGCAGCCGCTATTGTCCAGGGCAGTCCGATTGAACAACCCGAAACAATTGCGACGGCAATACGGATTGGCAATCCAGCGAGCTGGGATCTAGCAGTCAAAGCGAAGCAAGATTCGAATGGAGAAATTGATTTTGTTACCGATGACGAGATTCTGCAGGCATACAGTAAACTAGCGTCTTCTGAAGGGATTTTTGCCGAGCCTGCATCCTGCGCATCACTTGCTGGCATTCATAAGCTTTTACAGCGTGGAGAGATTTCCCGTGGCTCCAGAATCGTGGCAGTTTTGACTGGCAATGGATTAAAGGATCCTGCAACTGCAATCGATAGCAGCTTGATTTCGCCAGTGGTACTGCCTAATGATGAACAACTCGTCAGCGAGCATATCAGGGGAGTTGTCCGCCAATGAATGAAGTGGAAGAGCCAACAGCTGGAGGAAGTACTACCTCTATTAAAAAGCAAGTTGTTACTGTAAAAGTGCCTGCAAGCTCAGCTAACCTTGGCCCTGGTTTTGATTCAGTTGGTGTCGCATTGAGCTTGTATTTGGTTTTGCAAGCAAAGAGGAGTGACAGCTGGGAAATTACCGCGTTATCGAGTGCTTTAAAGGATTTTCCCAGAGACGAACAAAATTATATTTCGCAGATTGCCATCAATACCGCGAGGATGTACAAGCAGGAAATGCCTGCTTTGAAGGTTTCGATTAAAAGTGATATTCCGCTTGCGAGGGGCCTGGGATCGAGTGCAGCAGCGATTGTGGCGGGTATTGAGCTGGCCGATGTGTTTTGCGGTCTGCAGCTGAGCCGCCAGGAGAAATTGCGAATTGCGACAAAGATGGAAGGACACCCCGATAATGCAGGGGCTTGCCTGTTTGGCGGGTTTGTCGTTGGCAGCGATGTTGGTGAAGAAGTGAACCTAACTAGATTGGATTGCATTGATTTTGATCCAGTTCTCGTTGTGCCACACCAAGAACTGCTTACGGAAGCATCACGCGATGTGCTGCCAGGAGTGGTTGATTTTAAACGCGCCGTGCAGGCAAGTGCGATTTCAAACCAGCTGCTTGCGGCCTTGATGACTCAGCAATGGGAGCTTGCCGGAAAAATGATGGCTGCTGACATGTTCCATCAGCCATATAGGAAAGATCTCATCCCTTTTTATGAGGAAGTACAGGAAATAGCGGTAGTGTCAGGCGCGTTTGGAGTTGCGTTGAGCGGTGCTGGCCCTTCGCTGCTTTGCCTCGCGGAACCTGGGAAGGGTGATGCATTAGCTGAGTCCCTGCAAAATGCTCTTTCCGGATTTGAGATTCACCGGCTTAAGGTTGATAAGGAAGGGTGTCAAATTTTTTAAAAATTAACAAAAAAGCGGTTTTGCCTGCAATGGCAAAACCGCTTTGTATTTATGGTCATTAGAATACCTGTTCAACCTCTACTACTCCAGGTACTTCTTCAAGAAGGGCGCGTTCAATTCCAGCCTTTAGTGTGATTGTGGAGCTCGGGCAGCTGCCGCATGCACCAAGCAGGCGAAGTTTTACAATACCGTCCTCGATGTCAACTAGTTCACAGTCTCCTCCATCACGAAGAAGGAATGGGCGCAATTTATCTAATACTTCCTGTACTTGCTCAAACATTTGTTGTTCAGTCATGCAAATCGACTCCTTTCATAATACTTATTATAATCACATCAGCCAGAAAAATCTATTGAATAAACTGAAAATCCACTAAACAACAGTTTTTTCCTTATGCAACCATACCATCCTATAGTAAAATAAAAGAAAATACCAGGGGGTAATTGATAATGGAGCAAAAACAGGTCGAAATTGTCGTTTACGGTGCGGCAGTACTGTGTCCGAGCTGCGTCAACATGCCATCATCAAAAGAGACATATGAATGGCTTGAAGCTGCCATCAGCCGCAAATATACGGACCAGCCATTTAAGATAACTTATGTTGATATATACAATCCTCCAGCAGAGCATGACAAGAAAGAATTTGCCGAAAGAGTGATTGAAGAGGATATGTTTTATCCTGTCGTCCTGCTTGAAGGCAAGATTGTCGGCGAAGGCAACCCAAAATTGAAGACAATTTATGCGGAGCTCGAGAAATATGGGTATGTTCCGGCTTAAAAGCGATAAGCATTCCAAAATGGGGTGCTTTTTTATATGCTTTTATCTATATTATTGTGAAGAACTTATTTTAATTGATGGGATTCGGTAATTTGATTGGCGGAGATAACAATTTATTGACGGGATTTTATTTTATTGACGAAGTTTGAAAGTTTATTGGCGAAGTTCACAACTTATTTGGCGAATTGGAAAAAATGAAGGGTTTTTTCCAGTTTCTAAAATGAAAACCCGAGCACATCTGCTCGGGTTCCCTCAAAAATCAACCATTATGGTACTTGTACATCCATAGAATGCCTGACTTCAGTAATCGTGCGACGCGTCCTGTGATTG
>NZ_JBAVFI010000188.1:0-3108 GCF_049588175.1 Mesobacillus sp. | reverse complement strand
AATGGTAAAACATTGGATATGTTATATATAGATGAACGCGAGAAGCCGCTGAGCCTTCAGATTTTCGGCGGTGAGAAGGATACGCTTGTCCAGGCGGCACAATACGTGGATAAGAATACAAATGCGGATATCATTGATATCAACATGGGCTGTCCAGTTCCGAAGATCACGAAATGTGATGCAGGAGAAAAATGGCTGCTTGATCCAAACAAAATTTACGAAATGGTATCAGCCGTAGTTGATGCAGTTGGAAAACCAGTTACCGTTAAAATGCGTATGGGCTGGGATGAGGATCATATCTATGCGGTTCAGAATGCTCAAGCTGTAGAACGTGCTGGCGGTAAAGCAGTAGCTCTTCACGGACGTACGCGTGTCCAGATGTATGAAGGGCATGCAGACTGGGATATCATCCGCGATGTAAAGCAGGCAGTAAATATTCCAGTTATCGGAAACGGCGATGTGCAAACACCTCAGGATGCAAAAAGAATGCTTGAAGAAACAGGAGTAGACGGTGTTATGATCGGCCGTGCGGCACTCGGAAATCCTTGGATGATCTACCGTACTGTTAAATTCCTTGAAACAGGCGAATTGATGGGCGAGCCATCTGCACGTGAAAAAATCGATGTCAGCATCCTTCACCTTGATCGATTGATTGCGTTGAAGAATGAACATATCGCTGTTCGGGAAATGCGCAAGCACGCTGCCTGGTACTTAAAAGGGATCCGCGGCAACGGTACACTCCGCAACCAAATCAATGAATGCAGCACGAGAGACCAGCTTGTTGGTTTGCTGACAAACTTCGCTGACGAAGTGGATGCTGCTAGCGAGGAAAATGCTCACCAAGTTGGATAAAAATTGACATTCCCAAATACATTTCCTATAATACCTTTATTAATGCAACTGCCAGTGGATAAGACTGGCAGTTTTTATTCTATTTAGTGCTTTTTTTATCATTCTTTTGGAAAACTGTAGTGATTTAGAGATTTTTAATGTCTGAATCGGATAGTTTGTGTAAAATAATAAAAGTATCCATTCAAACTTACTTAGGATTACATAATAAATTTATTTATATATTGGAGTGAAGCGACATGAGTCATGAAGAATTGAATGACCAGCTCAGAGTCAGAAGAGACAAGATGAATTCATTGCGTGATAAGGGCATGGATCCATTCGGTAAACGCTTTGAGCGTACGCACCTGACTGACCAGCTAATCAGCGAATTTGGGGAATTGGAAAAAGAAGAAATCGAAGCTAAGAATGTTTCGGTAAAAATAGCTGGACGGATCATGACTAAGCGCGGCAAAGGAAAAGCTGGCTTCGCTCACCTACAGGACCTTACTGGCCAAATCCAGATATACGTTCGCCAGGATGCAGTAGGCGAAGAGCAGTACGAGATTTTTGACACAGCAGACCTTGGTGATATCGTCGGTGTGGAAGGAACTCTTTTTAAAACAAAGGTTGGCGAGCTTTCTATTAAAGCTGCAAACTTTATCTTCTTGTCAAAGGCGCTTCGTCCGCTACCGGAAAAATTCCATGGACTTAAGGATGTTGAACAACGCTACCGTCAGCGCTACCTTGACCTGATCACAAGCAATGACAGCAAAACGACTTTCATCAACCGCAGCCGCATCATTCAATCTATGCGCCGTTATTTAGATGGACAAGGTTATCTTGAAGTTGAAACGCCATTAATGCATTCAATTGCTGGCGGAGCTTCTGCTCGTCCTTTCATCACGCATCATAACGCGCTGGATATGCAGCTATATATGCGTATCGCCATTGAGCTTCACCTTAAGCGCCTGATTGTCGGCGGCCTTGAAAAGGTTTATGAGATTGGCCGAGTATTCAGGAATGAAGGTATCTCGACTCGACATAACCCTGAATTCACGATGCTTGAGCTTTATGAAGCGTACGCTGATTGGCGTGATATCATGTCCCTTACTGAGAACATGGTTGCACATATCGCACAGGATGTTCTAGGAACAACGACAATTCAATATGGCGAGTATGAAATTGATCTTAAACCGGAGTGGAATAGACTCCATATGGTCGATGCGATTAAAGAACATACAGGAGTAGACTTCTGGAATCAGATGAGCACTGAAGAAGCTCGTGCACTTGCGAAAGAACACGGTGTTGAAGTTACTGAGCATATGTTATATGGCCACATTGTAAATGAGTTCTTCGAGCAAAAAGTAGAAGAGCACCTGATTCAGCCTACATTCATCTATGGGCATCCAGTAGAAATTTCTCCTTTGGCTAAAAAGAATGACGAAGACCCAAGATTCACTGATCGTTTCGAGTTGTTCATCGTAGCGAGAGAACATGCGAATGCATTTACTGAGCTAAACGATCCAATCGATCAAAGAGAACGTTTTGAAGCGCAATTGAAAGAAAAAGAACAAGGTAATGATGAAGCGCATGAGATGGATGATGATTTCATCGAAGCATTAGAATATGGTATGCCTCCAACAGGAGGACTTGGCATCGGGATTGACCGCTTAGTCATGCTATTGACTAATTCTCCTTCTATTAGGGACGTGCTATTATTCCCATTAATGCGTCATCGTTAATAGATTTAAATAAAAGGCAAAGCGGTCCAGGCTGCTTTGCCTTTTGATATATTTAGCATGATTGCTTCCCAGCAACAAAAGGATATAGAAAGACTTTGTTCACTATCGCATATCTAAATATCGCAATGGAGCAAAAGTCAGGCAGTTACCGGCTTAAGGATTAGATCAGCTCGAAGACTTGATGTTTTAATTGAATAGATTTAAATAAATTAATATGAATAATCTTTCTTTTGTTTCTGTAAATAAAAAACGAAAAAACATATTGCCATCGGCTTATAAAGATGCTATATTTATATCTGTTGCTACGAGCTACTTAGTCAGCAACAAACAAAATAAAAAAACTTATTGACATCGGGTTTCGCACCTGATAATATATAAGAGTTGCTTCTAACAGAGCGACGAACTAACTTGCTCTTTGAAAACTAAACAAACAAGCGTCAACAAACAATATTTTATAGTGACTTCTATTATATAGATGATCACTAGCCAACGTTTTAAATTATGAGCTAACTCATAACTCTTTTTTGGAGAGTTT
>NZ_JBAVFI010000187.1:0-20465 GCF_049588175.1 Mesobacillus sp. | reverse complement strand
ATTATCTGGATTGCTGCTCAATTCGGATAGAACCAATTCATAATCCCTCATCAATTTGAGGATTGGCGCTTCTCCGCTGAATACTTGATCAAGTACAGTGCGGCCTGGCTCCATTTCAGGCTGCTGCGAAAGGAAGGAAATTTTATAGTCTTTTGGAACAATAATCTCTCCTGAATCCGGCTGGTCGATGCCAGCTGCTATTCTTAGCAAAGAAGATTTTCCTGTGCCGTTAACTCCTATTAGGCCTACTCTTTCGCGCTCGCCGATCGTAAAAGAAATCCCTTTGAATAATTCTTTTTCTCCATATGTTTTTGTCACGTTTTCAATCGTAATCATCTTCATGCGTTACCATTCCATTCAATGTAAAATTGTGCAAGGAAACTTTCCATGAAAGCATGCCTTTCCTCAGCGAGCTTCTTTGCTTGTTCAGTATTCATTTTATCTTTCAGCTTCAATAGTTTTTCATAAAAATGATTAATAGAAGAACTATTGCCAGTACGATATTCTTCCAGGGTCATCTCTTCCCTGACAGAAATGCCGGGATCGAAAATCGGGTGTCCCTTCTTCCCTCCATATGCAAATGTCCGGGCAATCCCAATCGCCCCAAGTGCATCAAGGCGGTCTGCATCTTGGACTATTTCTGCTTCGATGCTGTTAAGTTCAATCTCGCGGCCCCCTTTAAAGGAAACCGTTTCGATACAATCTTTTATTAAATTGGCTATATTGCTTTCAAGTTCAAGTCCTGACAAAAATGAATCCAGCTTAGCCAAGCCTGCTTCTTCTGTTTCATTCAACTTTTCATCAGGTATGTCATGAAGCAAGGCTGCCATTTCTATTATGAACCAATTGCCTTTTTGTTCTTTGCTCCATATTAAACGGGCATTCTTCCTTACTCTGTCAATATGGTGCCAATCATGCCCGGATGAATCCTTACCTAGTTCGTTTTTTACAAATTTCTCTGCGGCTTCAATCATATCTCTCATTTGCTGCACCTACTTTCCTACGGAAATTATTTTACCACATAGAACGCATACGTCTGTAGCTATGTATATTAACTATGAATTTTCCCTTAACGAATGCCTGCAATTCATTTAGTAAGTCCAAAAGAAAAAGTGCCAATTGGCACTTAAACGTCTGCATTATTCCAGCTGATTCCAATAGTATGTTCACCAGCATGCACCCCGATGACTGCTCCAATCGGACAGCTTAGGAATTTAATATCCGGAAATTCACTTTCCAGATGAGATTGCCAATCATCGGCTGTCTCTTTATGCAATCCATATAAAATGTAAACTTCCTTAACATTATGCTTTTCATGAGAAGTCCTTAAATACTCGAACATTTTTTCCCGGGCTTTTTTATCGCTCCGCACCTTGTCTTTTGTATTCAATCCGCCATCTTCAATACTGATAATTGGTTTTATGCTCAGCATGCTGCCAAGGTAAAATTGTAATCCTGACATGCGCCCGCTTCTATGGAGCTGCTGCAGGCTGCCAACCATTACATATGTTTCATTGGAATCACGCAATATTTCCAGTTTTTCTTTTATTTCTTCAAGACTTGCACCCTGTTCTGCTAAAGCGATGCCCTTCTTTAATTGAGAAGTAAGCGGAAATGTTAAGATTTTCGAATCAAATGTGACTACAGGAATCTCGACTGACTGAGATGCCTGTACACTCGAAGCAACTGTTCCGCTCAGCTTTGCAGAGACCAGAATAGAAAAAACCGCATCATATTCTTTTGCAAGCTGCTCATACAATTCCATAAACACCCCTACCGGTGGCTGTGATGTCTTAGGTGGTGTTTTTAAGGTTTTTAATCTTTCGTATAATTCTTCAGCAGTTAAATCTTTGCCATCTAAATATTCTACATTGTCTAATACTATGGTCATTGGCACTTGATATACATCAGGATGGTTTCTTAGTTCTTCATCTAAATACGCTGTACTATCGGTTACCCATGCAATTTTTTTCAAACGATCTCCCCCTTTTATGAAATATGTAAATTGCATACCATTACTAGATTATTCTGAAAACTACAGACAAATTCCTGCCTAACATGGCAGGAAACATTGATTCAATTGAATTTTTAAGACAATGAGGCTTTGAGGTTTACCAAGGATTGAATCATATAATCAATTATTTCTGCGAGATCGTCAATCTGGTTCTCGTAAACTAGCCTGTTAAAGGAAATTGATGCTTTATTGTTCACCTGAGATGAGTCGCCTAAAGCATGAATCTGGGCGATTTGTTCAATCGCCCGGCCAGATCCCCAAATTTCTTCTAAAACAATTTGAATCTTTTCATAAAGACTTGATTCATGACGATGAATCAATGAAAAATGAATAACGATTATACATCCTGCAAGGTGCTGGGAATGCTCCAAGTCCAGCAGCTCGGCAGAAAGATTTTCAAGTCCCGCCTCGAGTGTCATAGTCGTAGATACACCTGAATGTTCATCGCCTGGCAGACAGAATGTTATTTCATATTTTCGCGACAGCTTTGCAGTGTTAATCCAGTCATTTCGATCTATAACCAATATTTCGCCACTCAAATCTCTGTCATAAATTGCGCCTTCGATCACGACTTTGATATTTTCAAATGCTGTCGGGTCAAACATGAATTCCCACTCCTTCTTTACCTAAAAGAGACCTACTGCGTTTCCATCCTCATCGACATCCATATTAAGGGCAGCGGGAAGCTTAGGAAGTCCAGGCATTGTCATTACTTCACCTGTTAAGGCCACGATGAATCCTGCACCTACAGATGGCTTTAATTCTCGCACTGTAATCGTGAATCCGGAAGGCCTTCCAAGCTTTTGCGGATCATCCGAAAGAGAGTATTGCGTTTTAGCCATACATACCGGAAGAACTCCCCATCCAAAGGCTTCAAACTCACTAAGCTGTTTCTTAGCTTTTGGTGAAAATTCTACTCCATCTGCTCCATAAACTTGGCTGGCGATTGTCTGGATTTTCACTTCCAGAGGGTCTGACAAGTCATATAAATGGGCAAAGGTATTTTCGCTGCTGTTGATTACATCAAGCAAAGTTTCTGCCAGTGCCAGACCTCCAGCTCCGCCCTTCTCCCACACTTCAGTTAATGCAGCCGGAATCCCAGCTTCAACGCATAATTCCCGTAAAGTATTAGTTTCAAGGTCAGTATCAGTGATAAATCTATTAATTGCGACTACATAAGGGAGACCGAAGCCAGCAATTGTCTCGACATGCTTTTTCAAGTTTGTAAAGCCATCTCTTAGTGCCTGGACATCTTCTTTTAAAAGCTCAGTTTTTTTCATGCCGCCATGCATTTTGAGGGCCCTGATTGTAGCGACAATCACAACAGCAGCAGGTTCGATTCCAGCAGTCCTTGCCTTGATATTGAGGAACTTTTCGGCTCCTAGATCTGCACCGAATCCTGCTTCAGTTACAACAAAGTCTGCAAGCTTGGAAGCCGCTTCCGTCGCTATTACACTATTACACCCATGGGCAATATTCGCAAACGGACCACCATGTATCAATGCCGGTGTATGCTCAATTGTCTGGACAAGGTTCGGTTTTACTGCTTCCTTTAGCAGGAGAGTCAGTGCACCTTCAACTCCAAGGTCACCAACAGTTACCGGCTGCCTGTCATAGTCATAGGCTACGACCATTTTTGCAAGCCTGCGCTTTAAGTCTTTCAAATCGCTGGCAAGGCATAGAACCGCCATAATTTCAGAAGCCACCGTAATATCGAAGCCGTCCTCACGCGGAACTCCCTGCATAGGTCCTCCAAGACCAATGACAACTTTTCTTAAAGCGCGGTCATTAAGATCAAGCGCTCTTTTCCACACAATCCTGCGCTGATCAATTTTAAGCTGGTTGCCCTGCTGTAGATGATTATCAATTAAGGCTGCCAGAGCATTATTGGCGGTTGTTATCGCGTGCAGGTCGCCAGTAAAATGCAGGTTGATGTCTTCCATTGGAAGAACCTGTGCATAACCTCCACCTGTTGCGCCTCCTTTGATCCCCATTGTCGGTCCTAAAGATGGCTCACGCATCGCGATCATTGTTTTTTGGCCGAGTCTGTTCAAAGCATCTGCAAGGCCGACAGTCACTGTGGACTTTCCTTCTCCTGCGGGAGTCGGGTTGATTGCAGTAACAAGAATGACCTTACCGCTTTCTTTAGTCTTGAGTTTCGCAAGTGCTTCTACTGAGAGCTTAGCCTTATATTTTCCAAACAGCTCAATTTCATCGGCATCGAGACCAATTTGGGCTGCAATTTCCGTAATAGGTTTCATTTTACTTTCACGAGCAATTTCAATATCTGACTTAACCTGAATATTCGTTTCCATCCTCAATACCCCCAGATATTCTATATATGCTTACCAATTTATATTCTACCATCACAGCAAAGCTATCAGGAGAAAAATCTTCATCAGACACAAAAATATCCCTTTAGCCAATTGCTCCGTCAAAGAATTCAGACTATAATAAAATTTATTACTATTCGAGCTGCTTTTTAAAGGAGGTTATCTCATGCCAATTAAAATCCCATATCATCTTCCCGCAAGAGAGATTCTGGAGGAAGAAAATATTTTCATCATGGATGAAGGCCGGGCTGCACAGCAGGATATCCGTCCACTGAATATTTTGATACTTAATCTGATGCCAGAGAAGGAGAAAACGGAAAGACAGCTGCTGCGCCTGCTCGGGAATACACCTCTCCAGGTTAATATCACTTTCTTAAAAACTGCTACATACGAATCCAAAAATACATCAAGTTATCATCTTGACGAATTTTACCAAACCTTTGACCAGGTTAAGGAAAAGAAATATGACGGAATGATCATTACGGGTGCACCGATCGAGCTGCTGGAATTTGAGAGTGTGGACTATTGGAGTGAGCTCACGGAGATTTTAAGATGGACAGATAAGAATGTCACCTCCACCTTGCATATATGCTGGGGAGCCCAGGCTGCATTATACTACCATTATGGAATCAGAAAATACGAGCTTCCAAAAAAGTGCTCTGGAGTTTACATGCATCGAGTCCTGGACGAAAAAGCAAAACTTTTGCGAGGGTTTGATGATGTTTTCAAAGCACCGCATTCCCGAAATACTGATATTTCAATTGAAGAATTGATAAAGAATAATAACCTTAAGCTGCTTGCCTCTTCAGACGAAGCAGGACCATTAATCATCTCCTCAACTGATGGCAGAAGAATCATGATTACCGGCCATTTGGAATACGAAGTTACTACTTTGGCAGAAGAATATGTGCGGGATAAGGCGAAGGGGATTTCCATCGAAATGCCTGAATATTATTTCCCTGAAGATGATCCGGTTCGAACTCCGGTAAATAGCTGGCGTTCGCATGCACACTTATTCTTTTCTAATTGGCTCAATTATTACGTATATCAGGAAACACCATATGATTGGGATTAACAGCAAGCAGAGGCATCGTGGTCGATGCCTCTGTTTTGTTTATGACTGAGGAGCATAGTATACTTCCTCGTATGGCTGGACAACGACAAATCCGTCACCGCTGAATTTCATTTGGATTGATTCTCCACTCCCTCGACCTAGGAAGGTTTTTAACGAAATATCAGTGACAAATTCAGGCTGGAGATTTCCTGACCACGCGACTGTCGCATTCGGGTCTGTATACACAGGATTATCCTTGCTGACAAGAAGTGTCAATGGTTCATAATGAGAAGTAATTGCTGCCATTCCTGTTCCCTCTAGCCGGACATTGAATAATCCTCCTGACAGCATTCCAGCTACTCGCCGCATCAGTTTGATATCCCAGCTGATTGACGGTTCGAATGCCAGCAGATCATTTCCGTTAACAAAAATTGATTCGTTCTGAAGGTTTAAAATCGATATTTTTTTCCCTTGGTCTGCCAAATAAAGCTTTCCATTTCCGGTTGCTTTCATAAGTGACGTACCCTCACCTGTCAAGGCCTTCTTAAACATCTTTCCCAGACCATGCTCGAGGATGCCTTCTCGTTCAAACTTGATATTTCCTCGGTAAGACACCATTGCCCCAGCTTTTGACCATACCTGGCCATTCAAGTTGATTTCCAGCACCCTAGGAGTCTCAATTTCAAATAACCCTTCCCCTTTTTCCTGCTGTTTCGTATTATTTACAAATTCCTCAATCGAATATCGACTCATGTCGTTTTCCTCCCTAGTTATTCCGCTGAAACATAAAGACCCACATAAAAGAGAGTGATTGCTGAAGTTCGGCTGGAAGTGATCCAAGAGAAAGCTGGGCAGCAGCTTTTTTATAGACGCCATACTCCCCGACTTTTTTCCAGCCATTTTCACCCGCGAGCCTTTCAAGCTCCCACGGCATGATTGTATTGCAAATCACTTCTTCGCCATATAGTCTTCGATAACTATTAATTCTAGGACCCGCTGTCGGCCCTAAAATGCCAATGCAGGCATAGCCACCTGGTTTCAAAATCCTGGCGGTTTCATTTAATGATTTATATGGGCAGATGGTCCATTCCAGAGAATTGATCGCCATAACCGCTTCAAATGCACCACCTGAGATACCACTATTGGATAAATCCGCTTTATGAAATGCAATTTTTTCATTTCGTGGATTCTCCCGGGCTTTTTCCAGCATTTCATCCGAAACATCGATTCCTGTGACTTTATATCCTTCTTCAGCTAATTTTTCTGATCCAATTCCATCTCCGCAGCCTAGGTCGCATACAGCTGCACCTGCTGGAACATATTTTTTAAAGAAAGAGACAATATCTTTCCTGCTGCCCGTTTCCCACATTCCCCTGCTTCGGGAGTTCCAGGACGATGCCATTCCGTCCCATTGTTTCTCTGATTCTAATTCCCAATTGAACATATCCTCTTGCTCACCTGCCTAGTTTCTATTAACTAGTTATTTCGCGAAAAAAACATGAATTCCTTTTTCGTTTATTTTTCAAGATAAAGTGCAAGACTAGGAGGATGAAAGGAGCGGATCATATGGATCAAGAGCAATTAGTGGCAATTCATAAAAACCACGCTGGTGATATCATCAGCTTCCAAACCTCTAGCGGACGGATTATTTCTTATCGAAAGGCCTTGAATGAAGCGGAAGCAGGAATAATTACAGGAGTTAATATCAATGAGACTGGAGAGGGCTCTTCATCTCTGGTTTCCGCTGATGGGCTAGAGTTGGATCAATTTCCGGATATATACTAAAAAACACCTGACTAATGTCAGGTGTTCAATTTGTAGACAAAAGGGAAACCAATAAGGTCTCTTGGTTACCTGAAAGAACAAATATTGGAAAAAGAGAGCACCAATAAGGAATCTTGGTTTCCTAAAATAACAAATATTGAAAAAAACGGGCACCAATAAGACCTCTTAGTTACCTGAAAGAACAAATATTGGAAAAACAGGGCACTAATAAGGCCTCTTAGTTACCTAAAAGAACAAATATTGGAAAAAGCGGGCACCAATAAGGCCTCTTGTTTACCTAATAGAACAAATATTGGAAAAAGCGGGGCACCAATAAGGTCTAATAGCTATCTAAAAGAGACTCGAGTTAGATTGGAGTGAATGAGCGCATACTCCTCGGAAATGTTTCTGTATTCTCTTCATAAGTAGGTCCTCCAGGAACCTATTCTTTGTCCTGAGGATCAACTGACCAGGTGAAACCCAGTTAAAATGGTCTCTTGTAAAATCATTTGCACCCCGCAGACGCAAGCAGCGCTATGGAGGATCAGCGCCAGCCCCAAGAAGAATTTGCTTATGTAAAATCCAGCAGTTGGGCTTTTATATAATTCTTCCGCGGATAGCGAAGGCCTGGAACGGTAATCAACAGCCCCTTTTCTCCTCCAAACAAAAAAACTGTAAACAAGCTCAATTTTTCATCGAGTTTGTTTACAGTCAGAACACCTGATTGATGTCAGGTGTTTTTTCATTCTTCTTCATTTTGCTTCTGGATTGCCCTTAACTCATCAACTCTGGTTACATTTTCATCAAAATATTGTACAAGGTCGCCAATTCTGTCGATAGCGTCCCAGCTTAAGTGATGCTCAATTCCTTCAACATCATTGTAAATATTCTCATCCTTTACGCCAATCACCTTGAGCAATTGTTCCAGCAATTCATGGCGGTATACCAATCGTTTGCCGGTCTTAATTCCCTTTGGTGTCAGCATCAGGCCACGATATTTTTCATAGACTAAAAATTGATCCTTATCAAGCTTCTGGACCATCTTGGTTACCGAGGAGGGATGGACGGATAATGCTTCTGCGATATCCGATACACGGGCATAGCCCTTCTCTTCTATCAAAATATATATTTGTTCAATGTAATCTTCCATACTGGGTGTTGTCATCCCTTGACCTCCAATGCTTAAACAATAGCCATATTAAAGTGTACTATAGAAGAACATGAGTGACAAGGCGTTATCCTTCTTGCTTGATTGGCTGAAGTGCTAAATCAAACTTTAGTTTCTTTTCCTGCTCGTCCCAATATAGCATGGCGGCAAACAGTTTATCTTTTCCCTGGAAACCTTCAATGACCTCCGTTTTGCCTTCTGCTAACAGTTTTTTGATATTTTTTTGGGTAACCGTTTTACCAAGAATCTGTTTGGACAGCGTGAAATCACATTTTGTTTTCTGATAGTTCGAACAGCCATAAAATACCCCTTTATCAACTACCATCCCATCACACTTTTTGCATTTGCCGAGGCTCGTGCTTCTGCGAGCGCCCCCGCTTTTCTTCCCGGGTACGAAGGCACTGGTCAATTCATCAGAAAATGTCCATCCCGATGATCCTTCAGATGTTTCCGCTACAAGATGCTTTATCATTTTAGAGGTCTGGTCAATGAATTGTTTTGGAGACGCTTCTCCTTCGCCAATTTGGTGCAGCCTCTGCTCCCATTTGGCTGTCATTTCAGGTGAGGCAAGGACTTGCCCGCCAATAGCAGCAACTAGGATTTTCGCTTTAGCAGTTGCATAAACGAGATTCTTTTTAACATCAATATATGCGCGTTCCTTAAGCATTGTAATAATGCCTGCCCTGGTAGCCTCAGTTCCAAGGCCCTCAGTCTTCATCAAAACCTTTTCGAGTTCTTTATCTTCGATATGTTTTCCAGCTGTTTTCATAAGTGTTATCAGCTGGCCTTCTGTCAGCCTTTTTGGCGGTTGTGTTTTACTTTCCTTGACCTCAGCTTTCACCACATTGCCGGTTTCCCCTTGTTGAACTGCAGGAAGCTCTGGCTCCTTATCTGCTTCTTTTTGGGGAAGTACCTTCTTCCAACCCTCTTCCAGCTGAACCTTGCCTTTTGAAATAAAGTCAGCCCTGCCATCGACAACGGTTTTAATCGTTGTATACTCTGCGGCATAAGGTCCGTAATGAGCCGCTATCAAGGTTCTCGCCAGTAAATCATAAAGCTTTTGCTCATCACCTGATAGCCTGCTCAGGTTAGGCACCTGTTCAGTCGGGATGATGGCGTAGTGGTCGGTTACCTTCTTTTCGTTCACATACCGCTTATTATTTCTAATTGACGATATCGGCAGAGGGAAAAACGGCTCGTAATCAGGTATTGCCTGCAATTTGTTTAAAATTGCAGAAAACCCTTCAGCTTCTCCTGGAGTTACATATCTGGAATCGGAACGAGGATAAGAAACAATTCCTCTTTGATAGAGTCCCTGCAGGATATCGAGTGTTTTTTTCGGTGACATCTTAAAGCGGCGGTTCGCCTCAGCTTGTATCGCTGAAAGGTTGTACAATAATGGTGGTAGAAATTCCTTTTTCTCGGAATTCACTTCTGCAGCAATTGCCTCTTTCCCATTGCAAAAAGCGGCAATTTTCTCAGCCATTTCCTTCGAGGAAATTCGTGAATCTCCATCTTTCTCCCATTTGCCGCTGTATTTTCTGTTGTTGATATTAAACTTCCCAAACACTTCCCAAAACGGCTCAGAGACAAATTTTTCTATCTCAAGCTCTTTTTTGACAATCAATGCAAGAGTGGGAGTTTGTACCCTTCCTACTGAAAATACGTCCGAGTATCCTTTCTTCTGAAGGAGAATCGTGTAGAGTCTAGAAGCATTCATTCCCACAACCCAATCAGCACACGCCCTTGTATAGGCTTCAAAATATAAGTTTTTAGTATCAGACTCGTTTAGTAATTTCTGAAAGCCCTCTTTAATCGCTTTTGGAGTAAGTGAAGATATCCAAAGTCTTTTCATCGGTTTAGTACATCCTGCAAGGCGGAGAACGTTCCGAATGATCAGCTCGCCCTCCCGCCCCGCATCTCCTGCATGAATAATCTCCGAAACCTGGGGATCTGTGGCCAGCTTTTTTATAATTGCGAATTGTTTAGCTTTAGATTTTACAACTTCATATTTAAAATACTCCGGAATGATTGGCAAAGTTTCGAGTGACCACTTTTTCCATGAAGGGTTGTATTTTTCCGGGGAAGACAGCTCAGTTAGGTGTCCAATCGCCCATGAAACATATGCCCCTTTCGGAAAGATGTCATTTGGGAGGATCTCTATGAATCCTTCCCTTTTTTTCGTTTTGAAGACGGAGGCCAGCGTTCTGCCCTGGTCAGGCTTTTCCGCAACAATCAGTTTCATATTCTCCTCCTGTGTTACATTAATAGGTATGTTATTTTAGTCTCGATTTCTATTTTATATGTTGGTTGACATTAGCGTAAAGGACTTTTATCTCAGCTTAAGCCAGACAGTATGTATCTTCACAAAAATTTAAACAGGCAGCCGATTCCTCAGCTGCCCTCAAAAAATTAATTCTCAAATGGTTCTATTATGTTTTGGTCGTTGATGTACCACCGATCCCTGGAAACAACAGCGGAGACTGTCAAGATTAATGAAGGGACCTTTTCTATCCGGATCACTATTGCCCCAATCTGCTGATGGAAAATGACAAAGGACTCACCATGTGAAAAACCTGCCCACTGTGGCCCCATAATGGCGATTGATCGGATAATGCCCTCTTTTTCTTTTGCTTCAAGGGAAAGATGCGGAGAAAAAATAATGATCCAATCCTCATCGCCAATTGAAAAACGGTACATGCCCTCACCCTTTTAAAGATCTTAATAGACTATTAAAAGATATGAAAAGCAGCCGTGAATTATACCCCTACGATGGAATCATTTAAAACCCTGGAAATCCGCAATCCTCGGTTCAGCCTTAAATCAATCAGCGTATCTTCTGACTTGATCAAAGCCCTTAAAGGCTCATACGGATCGACCATAATAATCGTCCCTTCTTCACCGCTGCTCAAGAGCACCCGGCGGCCTACAAGGCTGTCCATGATCCTAAACAGGAAAACCATCATTATTTTCGGATCAAACTTACCAAAGACATCATTTTGCATTTGTGAAATGACGATGTGGAAGGGCTCAGCCTGATGATATACCCTGGATGATGACATCGCATGATAAACATCAGCTATAGCAACGACTTTTGCAAGCTTGTCTATTTTATCGCTCTGCAGATGGAAAGGATATCCTCCGCCGTCCTCTCGTTCATGATGCTGGAGCGCAATTAATGCCACCCGCTCGTTTATTTCAGGTATATCCTGCAGTAATTTATAACCATACACTGTATGGCGCTTCATTTCCCTATATTCTTCCTGAGTCAGCCTGCCAGGCTTATTAAGGATGTCTGAGGGCACTCTTGCTTTACCAATATCATGAAGGGTAGCTCCAAGTGAAAGGTCAAACAATTCTGCTTGGCTCAAATTCAGCCACTTTCCAATTAATGTTGCAATGATTCCAACACAAACAGTATGTCTGTAAGTGTATTCGTCTTTACTCTTTAATTCATAGAATAAATGGTAAATATGTGGAATCTCCGCAGCTTGTCTGATTGCCGGCATGATATCATTCTTGATCTCACTAATCGGCACCACACCAGTTTTGGCAACGATATCAAAAATTTCTTCCATTTGTCTTGACGCAGCATTAATTTTCTTGGCAACTTCATCTAGTCTGCTATTTACCTGACGTTGTAATGGCTGGCTCTTATTGAGATCACTATTTCTAATGGAATCTAATAACCTGTCTATTTCCTGATCTGATAAAGATGTTAAAGCTGAGGGAGCGGCTTTTTTCATTAGTACCCTCCTATAATCGCTATTATTTAGGCTCCAGATTGTTTCCTTTCTAAAGAAACAATAAAAATGGGAATCTAGCCTCGATAAGAAAATAATAACAAATTTTTCCGTAAATAGAAACGGGATAGAGATAAAATTCAATTTATTTAAAATTAAGTAAATTTTTAGATTATTGAAATTTAATGCGCTTTCATTCCTTGACTGCCTTATGCCCATTATTGTATATTTAATACATCATTTAACAGTATATATTTGCCTCATGGAACAAAAAGCAAGTGTATCCTTTAGATGATAATATTCAACTTTGACACAAGCTTTGTGTCTCGAGAGACATGGGAGGAAAGTTTATCATGCAAAATGGTAAAGTAAAATGGTTCAACAATGAAAAAGGTTTTGGCTTCATCGAAGTAGAAGGCGGAGACGATGTTTTCGTTCACTTCTCAGCAATCCAGGGAGATGGCTATAAGTCATTAGAAGAAGGCCAGGAAGTTTCTTTCGAAATCGTCGAAGGAAATCGTGGACCACAGGCTGCAAACGTAGTGAAACTTTAATTTAAAAAATGTTGAAGGCTGGCGTTGAACGCCAGCCTTTTTTGATGTTCAATTTCGTTTTGAAATACACAAGTAACTTTTCATTTTACTTAAGTCTTTGTCCGCAGGTTTTAATCTGGTTACCGACTGTACATTCAGTAATACAGAATCTATGGGCAAATCTTTTCCCCTTTTCAACCTGGTGGTGCTTCTTCAAGAAACAGCCATTACAATACGTACTGAGCAATGTTTCAACCTCAACAAGGATTTCCTTCCGTGTCAAACTCTTCCCGCCTTTCCCATTGGCTTTATAATATTTGCATTTTACTGTTAATGAATTTTCCTTGGAGTGCCTGTGTAGCTAATTTATCCGCTTCTTTATTTTCTTTCCTGCCAACGGGATTATATTTGGGATACAGGCCGAGATTCTTTATTTTATTCTCTATTCGGTCCAGCCAGCGATTAAGAGTTTCTTCATAGCAAGGCCATTCCCCTTCAAGCTGTTTAAGCACGACTTGAGAGTCTCCCTTAAATTCGCATGACATATTACGGACACCCATCTCATCCAGTATTGTAAGGGCAAAATAAAGAGCAGCATACTCGGCTTCATTATTCGTTTCAAGCTCATCAAATAATTCATTGGCACGCAGCCTGTATTTTTTCTTGCCCTGTTTAAAATAAATGATTGCCCCTAGCCCAGCCTTATTAGATTCCCTGTCAAAGCCTCCGTCAAAATAGACAATAAGATCATGGGGCTCCTCTTCCACTTCAGCAAGGAGCTTCCGCATCTCTTTCATACTCCAAGAAGTTCCGATTTCATCTATGAAGTTAATCTCACCTGCCCTGCCTGACCTTTCGAGCTCTTCCCCGGCTTGCAATGCATGCTCCCCATCAAGGAGATCAGAGCTGAACAGAATGGTTTCTATTCCCTTTGCTTTAAATTCCCACTCTAATTTGTACTTCATGATTTCAACCTCACCATCTCCTTGGGTCCTGAGTCCTCCCTGGCATTTGGATTATTTTTATTTATCTTACCCATTTTGTATGCCAGTTACAATGAAAAGGGTGCTTATTACCTCGGTTGCGAAATTGCATTTTTTTATTTTCAAGCAGTCCTATTATGATACACTATCTATTATCTGTATAAACAACCAGGAGGGGTCTTCTTTGATCGAAGTTTACATTGACGGTGCAAGTGCAGGCAATCCGGGTCCAAGCGGAGCTGGCATTTTCATAAAAGGTGAAGGGGAAGTATACAGGCATTCAATTCCTCTTGGCATCATGTCTAACCACGAAGCTGAATATTATGCATTTATAAAAGCTTTAGAAATTTGTCTCGAGAAAGGTTTCAGCGTAGTATCGTTCAGGACTGATTCCCAGCTGGTTAATGCTGCCGTAGAGAAGGCATTCGTCAAGAATAAACTATATGCTCCCCTTTTGGAAAAAGCACTTGAGCTTGCTGGAAAATTCGACCTTTTTTTCATGAAGTGGATACCATCCAGTGAAAATAAAACAGCAGATGAGCTTGCCAGGAAGGCCATCAGGGAAAACAACATGAAAGGAACTCAATAATAATGAAAGCATCTACGTTTGCAGATTTAAGCCTTTTATTTGTTGCGCTGATTTGGGGTGCAACATTTGTTCTTGTCCAAAATGCCATTTCATTTCTTGAACCACTTTCTTTTAACGCTGTACGCTTTACCACAGCTGCTGTTCTATTAGGTTTCTGGCTTGTTGTTTTTGAACGTGAACAGCTTAAAAAACTTGATAAAAAATTGATGATGTCTGGCATGATGCTAGGTTTTTTCCTTTTCATTGGATATGCGTTTCAAACGCTAGGACTCCTATATACCACTTCTTCAAAAGCAGGCTTCATTACCGGCCTCAGCGTTGTCCTTGTTCCCTTGCTCATGATAGCGGTCTTGAAGCAGAGGCCTGGGATCAATTCGATTGCCGGCGTTGCTGCTGCCACTGCAGGATTGTATCTTTTGACAATGTCCGATGTTTCAAGCCTTAATATCGGTGATGGTTTTGTTCTTATATGCGCAGCAGGTTTCGCTCTCCATATATTGTTCACAGGAAAATACAGCAGCAGCTATCCTACACTGCTCCTGACAACGGTACAAATTGCGACAGCAGCCATTTTATCTGCGATTTCTGCAGTTTTTTTCGAGGATTGGAGGAAGTCTTTCAATCCAGAAATCATTTTTTCAGGAAAAGTAGTCATGGCTTTACTGATCACTTCTGTTCTTGCTACGGCACTTGCATTCTTTATCCAAACCAATTTCCAAAAGCATACAACAGCAACCCGTGTAGCCCTTATTTTTGCGATGGAACCGGTTTTTGCAGCGATTGCTGCATTCTTCTGGGCTGATGAAAGACTTACATCTAGCGCACTCATAGGCTGCGGCCTCATTTTTGCAGGTATGGTCTTTGCGGAATTGCCTCCACAACGGTTCGAAAATCTGCTCAGGAAAATACATCCAAAAAAAGAAGCTGACTTCGAAGCATGATTGCTTTGAAGTCAGCTTTTTTATACAGCCAATAATTCAATCTCTTTTACAAACTGCAGAGCTGCTTTGCGAGAATGTATTTTATTAGAAGCGAACGTTTCCAGCAATGAAATATAAAAGCTTCCGTCAAAATTCTTTTGAGCTTTTAGGGTAATTTCAATTGCTGCATTGGTGATTTCATCTGTAGAATTCGTATAATGCTGGCCGAAATAAATAAATCCAACCGCATCTTCTCGCAACTGAAACCCTTTGCTCTTCAAATGAAGCAAATAATCTTCAACTGTTCGCACTGACTTAATCAATCCTCTCTTCAGGCCATGTTCTAATAAAATCTTACCGCAAATTCCGAGGATTTTCTATCGTTTTTTTGTAAGATGGTATCCAGCAAATCCCATCAGCGCACCCAGAAGCGCACCTCCAAGTACTTCTTTAGGCTGATGGCCAAGCATCTCCTTTAGCGGATTAGGAGATTTTTCTTCGAATTCCACTGGGTCATCTTCGTGAATTTTATCGATCAATTCATCTAGATCATTTACTTTAAGGGTTAGCTCTCCTGTCTGCCTTCTGATGCCCTGGGCATCGTACATGACAATCATTCCATATACCAGGGATAGTGCGAAATCAACGGTCCGCACCCCTTTAGTAAGTGCGATATAAGTGGTCAGTGAAGAAACACCAGCAGAGTGGGAACTTGGCATCCCGCCTGTAGCCAGAAACAAATCTGGCTTCCATTCTTTCGTTTTAGCATAATGAATCGGTATCTTTAAGGCCTGAGCCAGGCCAATACTTGATAAAGCAATGATTACACCTTTATTCATCATATGTCACCTCCATGTTATTTTGAAGAAAAATGAGTGCTTTTATTCTTGGCAGTTCATAATAAGAATCAAGCAGTTATTAGACAACCTATAAAGGTTATTTCACTTTTTCAGGCCATCTTAAACAAAAAATTTCGGAGGGATGAATGATGAGCAAAAAACAAAATAGAGGAACAAAGGCACCTGGTGTCAATCCACAAGGCTTTGGGCAGGACGCAGAGTTTGCTGAAGAACCAAAGTCAAAGCTCGAAAATGCAGCTAAGAAGAAAAACACTAAGTAAGATACTGAGATTTTTATCAAATTAATCTAAAATAAGCGATAAAAAAAACGGCTGTTGTCAGCCGTTTTCTTATTATGCATACATCGTATCATTCTCAAATAAACGGTGCAGTCCTTTTAACTCCACTTCACTGAACTTGGCCAGCACCTTTTCTCTGTCGATTCTGAAGACCGCTTCATCCATACAGCATTCCACCGGCACATCACATTTAATTTCTGCCAGCTGTCTGCTTAAATGCAGCATCTCCATGTCTGCCTCGATCTTTGCGCGCTGGGATTTAGTCAGTTGATGGAGGTTTGCGAGGACTCCATCTACATTGCCATGATCCTGAAGAAGCTTCAGCGCTGTTTTTTCACCGATCCCGCGGACTCCAGGATAATTATCACTCGGATCCCCCATGAAAGCTTTCAAATCGATCATTTGTTCAGGCCAAATTCCCTTTTCAGCGTAGAGTGTTTCACGATTGTGGACGACATAATTTCCATAACCCTTTTGCAGTAAAACGACGGAAACACGGTTATCTATCAGCTGAAGGATGTCCTTGTCACCTGTCAGGATCGCTACAGCATCAACCTCACTTGCCGTCCTTGCGATCGTTCCTATGCAGTCATCAGCCTCATAGCCTGCGAGTCCAATGTTAGGCACATCAAGAGCTTCCACAACTTCTTTCACAAGGTCGAACTGAGGAATGAGCTCAATTGGCGCCTCTGGTCTGTTTGCCTTATATGAATCAAACATTTCTGTGCGGAAGGTTTTGCTGCCCATATCCCAGCAAACCGCTGCGTGGGTAGGTTTAAACGTTGAAATTGCTGTAGCAAAGTGTTTAACGAAACCGTGAATTGCGTTTGTCGGTAAACCCTTAGAATTTATCATGAATTGTCCGGAAACGGCTGTGGCATAAAATGCCCTGAATAATAATGCCATCCCGTCTACAAGCATAAGTGAAGTTTTATTATTATTTTCCAAGCTGAAACCTCCATTAGTGATGAATTTCAGAAGCTGCTTGCCTCTTCAGCAAGCGTCGTATGTGGTTCAACTTGTCTATTATACCATAAAACTGGAGCTATTTTTCTCAATCTATCAGCTCCCTGCATTTCCCTTCTCAACAGGGTTTTCTTCATATGATACCCAATCACTGTAGCTGCCTGCATAAAGCCTGACATTGCTGTATCCTGCTTCCTTCAAAGCAATGTAGTTTGGAGTGGCAGTTACACCAGAACCGCAATATACAATAATCGGCTTATCTTTTGCGATATCTGCAAATCTATTTTCCTGTTCAGTTATTGGTTTAAAAAAGCCATTTTCAAGACCATCCATCCAGGGCTTGTTAATCGCAGTGGGTATATGACCAGCAATCCGATCAATTGGTTCCTCGATGCCGAGATAGCGCTTTTGTTCCCTTGAATCAATAAGAACGGTATCGCGGTCCCGATTTAGAACAATGTCCTTTACCTCTTCATAAGAAGCCAGTAAATCCTTGTTTACAGAAATAGCGAAAACCGCTTTATCATACTTAGGAATCTCATGATCGACTGGATATCCCGCATTCTTCCAGGCTTCTAATCCCCCGTTAAGTATATAAATCTTTTCATGTCCAAGATACTTTAGAAGCCACCAGAACCTGGAAGCATATGCTCCTTCTTTCGAGTCGTAGGCAATTAATATCGTATCATTACTGATTCCCGACTCTTCAAGTTTTTTTTTCAATTGATCCTGCTTAGGGAGCGGGTGCCGACCTCCATGTGTTTCCACAGCACCTGATAGGTTTTTTTCCAAATCGAAATAAACCGCTCCAGGGATGTGGCCTTGTTCATATTGAGTTCGCCCTGCCTCCGGATCGCCAAGCTTGTAGGTGCAATCAACGATCCTGACATTCCTGTCAACCAGATGGTCCATTAACCATTTGGAATCAACTTGATATTGCAAGAAAATCACTCCCCGTTTACCTGGCTTTCTCTGGCCAATAATTTTTTAACATTTTCTTTCGGATTCCAGCAGTCAAACTGATAATGTGTCTTCGTTTCAAAACCCAGCCTTGCACAATAATACTTCAGATTGCCTCCGAATTTTCCTGACCTGAAATGAATGCAGGTGGCACATGCATGAAAACGGCTATTCTTCATCCTTTATACAACCCTTATTGATAGTTTTAATCTTTTCCAATGAAGTTTTAACCATAGCAATTGAAAAATTGTCCTCCAGTGCTGAACTTATTCCCTCAAAATAGTCAGTGATTTGCTCTGCAGTATCATTCAGGACGCTTTGAAAAGCAAAATTCATTTCTTGGATATAATGTGTTTTAAGCCTAGTATTTTCTGTTTCAAGATACTCTCCTGCAGGAGACTGAAGCTGTCGCTCCACTTCTTCACTCATTAGCTTCTTATCGTTATTCTCAAAGAAGGCTTTTGGATTTTTAAACATTCCCATTGCCTTTTTGAACTGGCCGCGGTCCAGATTCAGGAATGCTGTTTCAAAATCCAGACCAGTAAGAGAAGTGTTTTCAGATAAAGACAATGACACAGCCTTATTGATTTTAATTAATTCAGCAAATATTGATTGCTGGAATTCTTTTAAAAGCCGATCGATAAATGCCTCAATTCTTAACGAAGTCGCCCTCATCTCCTGGGCAAAGTCATACCCGATGCTTTCAATCAATTCTTCCAGCGCCGTTTCCAAAGCCTTTCTCAGATTTCTGCCATCCTCTTTCAGAAGCACAGGATTAAAGGATTCTTTGAAGAACTCTCCGAATCGTATAAATACTCTTCGACGGATATAATAAGTCAATTCGTCCGCTTCCTGTGTAAGACGCTCTCCAAGGAGCTCAGTCGTCTTATTTGATAAAATGGACAGCATTTTTTCCTGTTCCATCTGAAGTTTTTCACGTTTTTCAGCTTTGGCCGCTTTGTCTTCTTCCGCTGAAACAATCATTTCTTCTATTAACATGACAGCCTGCTGCCATTTAGCTTCTGCAGCATCTGAAGCCATGTTCATAAGATCATTTTTGATAAATGAATAAAAGGCCTGCTCAAACCTATTGAAAAGCGGATTCTCCCCAATCTGCGGATCCAGCTTGGCTTTTAAACCCATCAAGCTTGAAACAGGGAAAAGATGCGGTTTTCTGATTCCATATTGAACAAGTTGTCCCTCGACATATTCGAGTACAGCTTTCTGCTCTTCTTCTGAGCTTGCTAAATCGACTGCGTTGACAATAAAGAACATTTTATCAAGCTCAAAAGTATCTTTCACCCTTCCAAGCTGGATCAGGAACTCTCGGTCCGCTTTTGAGAATGCGTGGTTATAATAGGTTACAAATAAAATAGCATCAGAGTTCTTGATATAATCAAAGGCCACACCTGTATGGCGAGCGTTGATTGAGTCAGCACCAGGTGTATCTACTAGTGTGATTCCTTCCCGGGTCAGCTCACAGTCATAATAAACTTCAATCCACTCGACAAAGCAAGACTTTTCTTCTTCGGCAACATACCCACGGAAGGATTCGAGATCCACTGTCAGCAATTTACCAAATTGGTGATTAAAATGAGCGAACCCTTTTGCAAATGCCTGCAGGAAGGAAAAGTGAGTTTTTTCAACGGCACTAAATCCGTTATCCTCCCACTTAAGGTTGTTGATTTGTTGTATTGCATTATTTAAATTCGTTGATTTTTGCCCAAACAATCCGAGCGAACGCTCAACCTCTTTGAGCAATACGGCTGCATCCTTGATTTTTACGACCACACTTCCATGTGGATGCTCAGCTGTGACTGGCTTTATTTTATTGATTGCGGCCGTTGTAGGGTTAGGCGAAACAGGGAGAAGTCTTTCACCGACCAGTGCATTTGCAAATGATGATTTCCCGGCGCTGAAAGCTCCAAATAACGCGACAGTGAATTCTCTTTCCTTTAACCTTGACGCTTTCTCTTTTAACTCTTTGGCAATTTTTTTCAGGCCGGGAATCCCTTCAATTTCAGAAGATGTATATGCCAGTTTATCTACTAATGACTGCTGTTTTTCATGATATTCATCAATTGTACTCACATGTTTTTCACACTGTGAATTTAGTTCAGCGATTTTTTCAGTCTGCTCAATTACCGTCACGGGAACAACAGGCTCCAGTTTTTCAATTACCTCCGGTTCATCATCCAAAGGTTTGAAGATGCTGAAATCATTCTGACCGTACTCATGGACAGCATCTCCATACAAAATTTCAGACACCTTCCGCCTTTGCCCATTTAGCTCATCTTGTA
>NZ_JBAVFI010000186.1:0-3492 GCF_049588175.1 Mesobacillus sp. | reverse complement strand
TTTTGCCATTTAGTAAAGCTTTTCTTAAGGTCTGTTAGCTTCAATGGCTTTAAATCCCACTTGCCTTCAGGTCCTGAATCCAAATCTACATGTTCAAATTGGAAGATCATATTAGTTTCATTTCGTTCTTCATTTGTATAAAGCTTTGCGAGTTCAACAGAAGCACCTGGCATTTCGCCAACTGTCATAGCATCATAATGAGACAAAACTTCACGGTTCATTTCTTGAAGGTAGTCATGAATTTTTGGGCCGTTCATAAAAAATTTGCTTCCCGAGGCATAAGGCTTCCCTTCTGGATTAGGTGCATCCGGTAGGCCGTCCACCTTTGAAATGAAATTGATGACATCCATTCGGAATCCATCGATTCCTTTATCCAGCCAGAATTTCATCATGTCGTATATTTCCTGACGGAGCTTAGGATTCTCCCAGTTCAGATCAGGCTGTTTTTTGCTAAAAAGATGCAGATAGTATTCATCAGTTGTTTCGTCATATTGCCAAGCGGAGCCACTGAAAACAGATTCCCAGTTGTTAGGTTCCTTGCCATCCTTCCCAGGTCTCCAAATATAGTAATCACGATATGGATTATCCTTTGATTTACGAGATTCAACGAACCAGTTGTGTTCATCTGAACAATGGTTAACGACAAGGTCCATGATGAGTTTCAGTCCGCGCTCATGCATCTCTTTTAAAAGAAGCTCCCAGTCAGCCATTGTTCCGAAATCGTCCATAATATCCCGGTAATCACTGATATCGTACCCATTGTCATCATTAGGAGATTTATAGACAGGTGAAAGCCAAATGACATCTATGCCAAGTCCCTTTAAATAATCTAATTTTGAAATTATACCTGGAATATCACCAATTCCATCTCCATTTGAATCCATGAAGCTGCGCGGGTATATTTGATAAATGACTGATTCTTTCCACCAATGTTTTTTCAAAGGATATCACTCCATATATATTTTTTGAGTAAACGTTTACGTACTGTGTAAAAAAATTATAAGTGTCTTACAGTTTCTCTTTCAATCATCGAATGTGGCATAATCCTGCTTTCACCGTTTTGAGCAGACTTCATCATTGAAAATAGAATATTGGCAGCTACGCTTCCCATTTCTTCTAATGGCTGTGCAACAGTTGTCAGCGGAGGAATAGACATTTCTGCAATTGGCAGGTTGTCATATCCGACAATCGATAATTCATGCGGAATTCTGATCCCAAGTTTATAAGCAGCTGAAATCGCTCCCATGGCAATAGCATCACTTGCAGCAAACACAGCAGTTAAATCAGTGAACTGCTTCAATAGCAGGGGCAAACTATTCAATCCGTCCTCAAAAGAAAATCCTTTTCCATAAACAATATTTTCTTCATTCACGGGAAACCCCCTGCTTAACATAGCCTGTTTATAGCCATCGATACGCGGCTGGCCAGCAATAAGATCTTCTTTATTGCCGCTGATCATACCAATTTTTGTATGCCCTTTTTTTATTAGATAATTAGTGGCGGTAAAAGCAGCATGTTTGTCATCCACTTTAACAAACGGCAGTGGATAGAGATAAGATTCTGTTGCAATCAGGACGACTGGAATCTTCATGGATTCTAATTTTTGATAATATTCCTTCGTAATGATTTCACTGACAAAAAGGATTCCATCTATCCTTTTCTCTGCTAAAAGATCCAAATATTTCATTGTCCGCTGACCGTGTGAGGCAGTATTACAGACGATGACACTTGAGCCAAAAGCATGGACTGCCTCTTCGACACCTCTGAGGATTTTAGATGAGAACTGGCTTGATACTTCCGGGAATAGGATTGCGACCGTGTTGGATTTATTGTTGATTAATCCACGGGCGAAGGCATTCGGCTGGTATCCAAGCTCTTTGATGGCCAAAAGCACCTTTTCTTCCGTCGCCTTTGAATAACCTCCCTGACCATTAAGCACCCTGGAGACTGTAGCAATCGAGACATTTACTTTTTTTGCAACATCTTTAATAGTGTAGTTTATCGCCATCACACCTCTTACGTAAACGTTTACGTTATTGCTTATATAGTAATACGAAAAGAATACAGTGGCAAGTTTTTTATCAAATGCCCTACTTCCTATAGATAGGGCATATCGGATTGGAATAAATTCTACATTTTGCATTGGAACTCCTTTAACTCAGGTTTCTAATTAAAATACAAAAAGGAAAAATTCGTCCGGGGGAGAATAATAATGTAAGGTTATATAGATTATTTATATTATGTTAGGGTGTATGTGAATGAAGATTGGTTTGCTAAGACATTACAAGGTTACACTGGGGTATCCAAATAAGATGGTTTCATCAAGTGAACTGCTTGAGTGGCAAAAGGAATATGATGAATCAGAAATAGAGGAAACGGAAATTGATCTGTGCAAAGTTACCTGGAAGAGATGTTATTCAAGTGATTTGCCAAGAGCCACCCGGACAGCCCAGGGTGCTTTTAATGGAAAAATTGTATATTTGGAAAGTTTGCGTGAGATGTCGATTTACCCAATAGCAGGTTCTGATTTCAGGCTGCCGCTGTGGTTTCATATTTTTCTCATTAGGATTGCCTGGCTTCTCGGTCATAAGTCTCAAAAAGAAAGTAAAAAGGAAGTAATACAGCGTATTAATCGGGTACTGGATCAGGTGCTTGAGCATGATGAGGACGTTTTAATTGTCGGTCATGGAGGGATCATGATGTTTATGAGGAAGGAATTGGTGAAAAGAGGCTTTTCCGGTCCGAAATTTAACAGGCCGGAAAACGCCAAAATCTACATTTTTGAAAAACAATAACCTTAAGGCGCCTCCCTTTTATACTGGGTCAGGCGTCTTCGTTAATAATCGAATACATTTTCACATCATAGTGAGCTCCTTTTATGAATATGAACTTTCTCAATATGCCTTCGAAAGTCATTCCCGCCTTTTCCATAACCCTTTCTGACCCAGCATTTTCGACCAGACATTTTGCTTGTATCCTGACCAAGTCCATGTTATAAAAACCAAAATTAATTAGTTCTTTTGCTGCTTCCGTTGCGATTCCTTTTCCCCAGTAGTCTTTTGATAGCGCATAACCGATTTCTGCAGACTTGTGGTTTGGCTGCCAATTTACAAAATCAACAGTGCCAATCAGCCTTCCATCTTCTTTGTATTCAATTCCCCATGGAGAAAGTTTTCCATTCTTATATAAATCAACAATAAATCTAATATAATCATTTGTGTCACTTAGTGAACGATGAGTCTCCCAAAACACATATTTCGAAACATCAGGGTTAGAGGCATATTTGTGGATATCTGCTGTATCATCCATCGTGATTTTTCTTAAAATCAGGCGCTCGGTTTCTAGTGTAGGAAGGTTGCTGAAAACATCTTCTAGTTGCATGGCAGTCACTCCTAGGATTTATTCTCTGGTTATTATAACGTAATTCGTTCCCCATAAATCTCTTATATAAAAACTTCACTTAGGATCATTGCTTGAATGATTTTCTAAGAT
>NZ_JBAVFI010000185.1:0-3701 GCF_049588175.1 Mesobacillus sp. | reverse complement strand
CATTCGCGGCGGAGTATTGGCTGCAGCGGTCATTTTTGATGTCATGACCCGCAGGAAAAAAGCTTAGTAGGTTTTTAAATAGTTGAGGCTGTGTGACAGGTTGAAAGTAAAGAACTGAGAGATTCACATGGCCTCTAATCTATGAAAAAAGTCCAGATAGTCTTGAATCTATGCAAAAAATTTTAATAGTTGAGTATCTTGAAGAAGTTTAACATCGCTCGAATCGATGAAAATTTTAAAAACCCCCCTTCTATTATTCCTCCAAGCTCGTCTCCTCAACGTATTTTTCTGAATTGTCCAAGAAGTATTGAACATTCTCCCGCAGGTGGTATTATGAAACTAATTTACTAGTAGATAAGGAGATTCTTCTTTTGCGAAAAATAGGCATAATCCTACTCTCTTTCATAATCATTGTCCTTTTTTATTTTACATGTTCGTCCGCGGTAAAGGTTTTCCGCTTTGATTGGGAGATGCCTGAGACTGCAGATTCAAAGGAGGCTCCATACCGGCTTGTGCTGATTACGCAGGAGCTGGATACACCGTTTTGGGATAAAGTTGGAGCGGGCGCCGAAAAGCAGGCAAAAGATGAAGGGGCAAGCCTGGAGGTATGGGGCAGCTATGGGAAGAACCAGGAGGACTTTTTGAAGAAAGTTGAAATTGCCATCCATTCAAAGGTTGATGGAATCATTGTGCAGGGCCTGGATTCGGAAGAGTTTAAGAATTTGACGAAGGTGAAAGCGGCCTTCTATGGAATTCCGATTATCACGGTAGCCAATGATGTGCCGATGACGGAGAGCCTGAGAAGGACATATGTTGGATCTGATCAGTATCTGGCGGGAAAGATGATTGCCAGCCAGATGGTCTCTGCCATGGGAGCGACGGGGAAAATTATCTTGATGTCTGACAGCCGTCATGCGTATTATCAGCAGCAGCGGCTTAACGGAATTCAGGATGTTTTCAAGGACTATCCTGATATACAGACAATCAATGCGGAAACAACTGAAGCGAGGGAGCAGGTTATCGCCACTACAAGGGATATGCTGAATAAGACGCCTGACGCAGATGGTTTTATCGCAGTCAATGCAAATATTGCTGGTTCGATGATTCAGGAAATCAGCAGACGTTCACAGGTCGAACCTTTCCACATTTATACGTTCGACGATGCTCCGGAGTCGCTCTCACTGCTGATGCGGGGGAAGCTTGATGGGGTGATCGAGCAATCACCCGAGGAGATGGGCAAGGTGAGTGTCAATCTGATCATGAATTGGCTGAGGAATGAAACAGTTCCTCTCGATAATAAAGGCTACTTGACGGATATTCGGATGCTGAAAGCGATGGACGGAAAATGAACAAAATACAGAAGAAAATTTGGATGCTCGCCATGGTCGTTCTGGTCTTCATGTCGGTAATTTGGATAGCGCTTACATACTACAATCATAAAACTCAAAGCCAATATAATGAGATTTTGCAAAGATATTTAAGTTTTAACGAGGTAACAATTGCAAGCCAGCAGCTGGTGACGGATTTGAATAATTACTTGCTTCTTCCTTCTCCAGCCAATTTAGAGAGGATCAGCCATAGCAAAGAGAAAATCCGCAATGCGAAATACGATGTGTATAAGCTGAAAAATGATCAAAACGATTTTGCATTAACCAACTATATGAATCTGATGGATAGTCTGATTGAAACGGCAGACAGGGCCCTTTTGTTCCAGTCTGAGAAGGAAACGGAGGATTCGGCACAAGAGTTTTCCGAAGCGACGCGAATCTCGATGTATATTTCCGAGACATCCCTCACCTTGCTTGATAAAGAACTGAAGACATATGAGCTAATGTATCGGGGAATCATTGGCCAATCAAAGGAACTGAATAAGCTTGGCGTATGGCTGCTGCTCCTGATTACAAGCTTGAGTTTGCTATTAACCTATTGGATTTCGTTAAGTATCACAAGACCAGTAGAGAAGCTGACCAAAGCTGCGAATGATTTGTCAAATGGGCGGTTCGATTTGCAAATCAAGGTCGAATCCAACGATGAAATCGCCTTTCTTGCGAAAACATTTGACCATATGAGGGTGAATATCAATAACTTGATTTCAGAAATACAAGAGAAGGCGCAGCTTGAGCGGGAACTTCAGCAAAACAAGCTCCTGCTTCAGGAAAGCCAGCTGCTCAGCCTGCAAAGCCAGATCAACCCGCATTTTTTGTTCAACACACTGAATACACTTTCTAAGAAAGCCTATCTGGAAGGGTCAGAAGAAACGAGCAATATGATTGTGAATGTTGCCGGACTATTGCGCTACAGCTTAAAGCGGCTCGACAGGCCTGTCATGTTGAATGAGGAAGTAGCCGTTTTAAAGCAGTATATCGACATCCAGAAAGCCAGGTTCACAGAACGGCTTCAGCTTCATATGGAGGTGGATGAATCATGCCTGGGTGTGCAGATTCCGGGACTGACTTTGCAGCCGATCATTGAAAATGCCGTCATCCATGCGGTCGAGCCTGAAGAAGATGGCGGTGTGATTTGGTTCCGTATTACGGATGAAGGCGAAAGTGTAAGGATTGAGATTGAAGACGATGGACCGGGAATGACAGAAGAAAAAATCAAACAAATCCTTGAGGGGCAGCAGATTGACCAGTCAGGAGGCCACTCAACTGGAATTGGACTCAGCAACGTCATGAAGCGTCTGCGGTTATTTTACGAGAATGAAGATGTGTTAGAGATTCATAGCGAGATTGGAAACGGCACAAAGGTAGTCTTAAAAATACCGAGGACAAGGAGGATCGAAGAACATGATAAAACTCCTGATCGTGGATGACGAACAGATAGAGCGGGAAGGAATGAAGGCGATTCTCCAGAAAGCCTATCCTGACCTGGTCATCGAACAAGCGAGGAATGGAAAAATCGCTGTGGAAATGGCAGACGAATTCAGGCCAGATTTGATCCTGATGGACATCATGATGCCAGGAATGAATGGGCTGGAGGCAATTGAGCATATAAGTGCCGTTCATCCAGACATCAAATTCATTATGGTGACAGCCTATGATATGTTCGATTACGCCCGTACCGCCTTGAAGCTGGGTGTGAAGGATTATTTGCTAAAACCTAGCAGACCGAGCGAAATCGTTGAGACCATCGGGAAAGTGCTGATGGAAATAGAGGCGGAGAGAGAATATCATGCTGGAAACAAGCTTAAGCAGGAGGCGCTTGATAAAGCATTAAGCGTCGTCGAAACCGATGTGGTAACGCAGCTGCTGTATGACCATGTGCATGAAGTCCACATAGACTTGCTGATGGAAATGCTCGGCATACAGTCTGCAAGGGAAAGTTTTGTGATGGTTGTGTTGCTGCCTGCTGGCTCTGAACATCTCTACCAGGTGATTAAAGAGAAGGTTCGTAAAACCGGAAGCGGGTGGGTAGGAGCTTTATCAGGCTGCCAGCTGCCGATCATTCTTTTTCGTGAACAAGAACATTCATTTCGAGCCCAGGCTGTTTCGCTGGCAAGGGACATTCTTTCGGCGGTAAAATCGGATTCCGGTGCCCGGTGGTTCGTAGGGATTGGCAATCCCTATGCCTCTTTGGAGCAAGTCAGGCAGTCCTATCAGGAAGCATTGAACGCTACCATGGATACGACCCTCCCTGTAAAATATCGTTTTTACGGAGATATGCCAGTTCTTGGCGCTGTCAGTGACGGGCAACTGGGC
>NZ_JBAVFI010000184.1:0-7244 GCF_049588175.1 Mesobacillus sp. | reverse complement strand
CATAACAACTCGTTGCCATTTTTTCTCTTTGAATTGTTCTCGTACCGCTTCCCATAACAACTCGACAGCCTTTTTTCCTCTTTGAGTTGTTCTCGTAACCCTTACGACGACAACTCGTCGTCCTTTTTACTCTTTGAGTTGTTTTCATACCCCTCTCGACAACCACTCATCCAGATTCTTTCCGAGCTGAATTGTTCCCATAGCCTCCATTGAAATATAACCATAGATAAAATATCGATCCCATTATAAAAGCGGCCACACCCAAGGATGCAGCCGCATTCCCCATTTAACGATGTACCTTCCCAAATCCATCTACATAAACAGATTCAATAATCGTCCTTTCAAATGGTTTTCCCTTTGCATCAAATCCCTTCACTTCCGTCGTCAGGTTGTAAACTCCTTCTTCGGTAAAATCTCCATCCGCGACGATTCCGGCTTTGGATCCTTTCCCTGCTTCCTTCAACTTTTTCTTGCCGTCCATATGATATTGAATCCAGTTTGTTTTATAGGTAGCTTTTAAGCTTTTACTTTTCGGACCCATACCAATTTCTGCTCCTAATGGACTTTCAATCCCGACAGTGTACAAATAGGCTGCAGCCGGTCCTGACACAGTCCATTTCCCCGCATCCGGCTGATCGATTTCAAACTGGTGAACCCAGGCACCTTTAAAAAAGTCACTAGTATCCTTTTCAATCCCGGCCACATTATATTCTTTTCCGTCTGGCCCTTTCAGTTTGAGCGAAGGCAAACGCTGGTCACTCAGGAAAGCAAGCTTGAATCCCTCCGCACCGTCCTCAATCACGAAGCTGTCTTTGATACCCTTATCTCCCTTTCCGCCCCTGACAATCTGATTCGTATCAGGTCCAGGTCCACTCGATTCGCTTTCCATACTTGCATTAGCGGCAGTGACGGCTGGCTGGGCTGCCATTGTATAAGGTTTGAATACTGAAAAGGTATAGGAACCTTCACGGATCATCGTATGGTTCCAGGCTCCTTCACGGACAATTATGCCGCCAGGTACCCGGGAGCTCGCTACAGTGACAACTCCATCATTGGAGCCATAGCTGCTTAAATACAGTCCGCCCCAATACGTTGCACTGCCAAATGAGCCCCATTTCGTACCGCCCAATGTATAGTACCGGTTCAGCTTGGCATTGGCATGGGGATCCGTGATGCTGCGGAAATATGCCATATTCCCTGTCTGAAGAGAGCGGGTTGCGTCATTATTGTTTCCAAGCAAAGCCGCGAGCCACCAGGCAGTGCTGCTGTGGGCAAGGTCGGATAGCTGTGTACCATGATGCGGCGAAGAAAGTGTAATGACATTCGAAACATAAGGGTAGGCACCGTAGTGGACAAGTGCTGTTTGCGCGTCTACGCCACCCTTGCTGTAGCCAACGACAACAAGCTTCTTCTGGCCAAAATAATCATAGATTACCTTCAGCTTTTGTGCGAGCAGCGCCCCATTCTCCCACATATCACGATCAGCGTAGAGATCGATGAACGCAGTCTGGTAGCCGTTCGCGAGTGCCGTTTCATACATATCATTGCCTTCCCACCAAACAGAAGCAGAGTTATTATAACCATGAACAAATACAATTGGTGACTTTGCTGGATCAATCCAACTAGGATCAGCCCCTACATACCACGTTCCTGGCACACCCGAGGATCCACCGCCCAAATCACCAGCCCTGGCAGCAGCCGGTACCATCAACAATAACACTAGAATGAAAGACATGATTCTCCTACTCCTTCGCAACACCATTCCCCCTTTAAAATAGATAGCCATCATTTTAAGCTATTAATTTGCACTAAATAAAAGAAGGGTAATTTGGTTTCATTAGATTGGGAAATTAGTAGAAACAAGTGTCTAATCCTGATACAAAAATAACCCGCCAAAAATATGGCAGGTTATTGGTTTTACTCCCCAACAATCTTAGCGTCCTTCAGCATGTCCTCGGTTAAGGTGACCCCTTCCTCTTCAGCTGCTTTCTTATTAACAATCAGTTCAAGGTTTTCCGGGAAGCCGACAGACATGTCGCTAGGCTTTTTGCCTTTCAGGATTTCCACAGCCATTTTTCCGGTTGTGTAGCCAAGGTCATGATAATCGAAGCCATACGATGCGAACGTTCCCCGTTTCACCGAATCGCCCTCCCCAACAAATGTTGGGATATCTTTGTCATTCGCTACGGTAATGACGGACTCAAGCGCAGCAACAACCGTGTTGTCTTTTGGAATGTACAATACATCCACGCGACCAACCATTGACTCAGCAGCCTGCTTCACTTCAGAGCTGGTGGAGATCGTCGTTTCCACAGCTTCAAGTCCTGCTGCTTCCAATGCTTCTTTCGCATGTTTAACATTCACAACAGAGTTTGGTTCACCATTATTATAAATAATGCCCACCTTTTTGGCATTTGGAACAAACTTTTTAATCGCTTCAATCGTATTCTTTATCGCATCCGGATGCGTATCGGATGTTCCTGTCGCATTGCCTCCCGGCTTATCAAGACTTTGGACAAGCTCAGCTCCGACAGGGTCCGTAATCGCCGTGAATAAAATTGGAATATCCTTCGTCGCCTGGACAGCCGCCTGGGCACTTGGCGTCGCGATCGCTAAAATAAGGTCATTTTTGTCCGAAACAAGCTTCTGAGCAATCGACATATTGTTGTTCATGTCACCCTGCGCATTCTGGTAATCAAGCTTCAGGTTCTTGCCTTCTTCATAGCCCGCATCCTTAAGGGCCTCAATGAACCCCTCTCTCGCAGCGTCAAGAGACGGATGCTCAACAATCTGTGTAATCCCAATCTTAACTGTTTTCTCTTTATCCCCGCTTGCTTTATCACTTCCTCCGCCGCAAGCTGCTAGTAGCAGCATCGCCCCGCTCAATAAAAAAGCCATACTCTTTTTCATCCGTCATCCCCCTAAGCCTGTCCTATATTTTTGTTTTACTTTTTATAATATTCTGATAATAACACGCTATTTATGAATGAGCAATACAAATTAGCATCAGGTACTAAATTCTTTTTATACAATAAAAAAGTTCCCCCCTTTTTGCAGCAGCACTACAAAAAAGAAGAAACAAATTCATCGTCAATGTCCCCGCTGAACTTAATCTCGAAAATCCCTTTTACCTTCTCCTGGCTATCTGTCCTGAGGAGAACGATTTCTGTGCTGTCCTTAAAACTGAAATGCTGTTCCTTATCGCAAATGACTAAAAGATGGGACTGGGTATAACATATATAGTCAAACAACCATCCAGCAAAAAAGAACAAACCACTGCATTTTCATTTGAAAGTTTCACATTTTTGCCCTGTTACATAAGATGGTGAGAAATCTTTTATAGGAGGTATCTCAGTGCCTACCATCAGTCTTTGCATGATTGTGAAAAATGAGGAGGAAGTCTTGGCCAACTGCCTTCAAAGTGTCCAGAACATCTGTGATGAAATCGTGATTGTAGATACAGGCTCAACGGATAAAACAAAAGAAATCGCCAAACAGTTTACAGATAAAGTCTTGGACTTTAAATGGATTGATGATTTTTCCGCTGCCCGCAATTTTGCCTTCAGCAATGCCACCATGGACTATATCCTTTGGCTCGATGCGGATGATGTTTTCCTGCCGGCAGACCAGCAAAAGTTCAAAAAGCTTAAAGCATCCCTTGATGTAAATGTGGATGCTGTCTCGATGGTTTATGTCATTGCCAGAGATGAATATGGAAATCCATCCTTCCATTACAGAAGAAATCGCCTGGTGAAACGGAGCAGGAATTTTAAATGGGTCGGTCCAGTACATGAATATCTCGATGTCAGCGGCAAGGTCATCTCCTCAGATATTTCTGTGGAACATAAGAAGGATGAAAAAATTTCCATCGGCCATACATCTGACAGGAATTTAAGAATCTATGAAAACCGTATTAAAAATGGCGAGGATTTTTCCCCGAGAGACTTATACTATTATGCCAATGAACTGCGTGACCATAAGCAATTTGAAAAAGCGATCATTTACTATCATGAGTTCCTTGGCGGCAAAAAAGGATGGGTGGAGGACAACATAAGGGCTTGCCTTAATTTAGCTGATTGCCATGCAAGGCTCGATGAAAAGGACGAAGAAATGGAAGCACTTTTAAAAAGCCTGACATATGACGCTCCGCGGTCAGAACCATGCTGCCGCCTGGGAGATCGCTTCAAAGCTAAAAAAGACTATCAGACAGCAGTATACTGGTATACGACGGCCTCACAAATGAAAAAAGATACAGCCGGCTTCCAGAACGAAGCCTATTCCACCTGGTATCCCCAGCTGCAGCTATGCGTATGCCATTGGGAATTAGGCAATGTCGAAAAATCAATCGAGCACAACAATGTGGCGAAGAAATACCGGCCAAATGACAAGCAGGTTTTGTTTAACGAGAAGTTTTTTAATGACTTCATGAAAAATAAGGGCAAAAAATAAGAGGGACACCAGCTGGTTCCCTCTTTTGCTTTTTCATTATTTAATTCCAATACCAATATACTCCATGCCCAACTTTTCAATCTCGCTTTTATCCAACACGTTTCTTCCGTCCAAAACAAGGCTGCAATTTTTAAAGGCGGAAAAATCAATGTCCTTGTATTCATCATGATAGGCCTGAAGAATGATGGCGTCTATTTTTTCATTATCCTGGCTAAAGAAAGGCGTTACCCCATATTTAGAGATCTCATCTGCCTCAAATAAAGGGTCATCCACATACACCTCTGCCTTTTTATTTTTCAACGCTTCTATAAGTAAGAGCGTCGATGATTTTGTTGGTTCTTTCACGTTTCCCCTGAATGATAATCCTAATATTAAAATTCTTTTACCCTTTAATGATCCCAGTTTTTCCGCTGCCAATCCAACTGCATATTTAGCCATATCATCATTAATCTGTCTCGATAAAGTGGTCAAGCCTTCATCCAGGCCATTATTTATAAAGAAATATGGATAAACCGGAATACAGTGTCCCCCTACACCTATGCCTGGCAGATGGATATTGGAGTAAGGCTCGCTGTTCGCTGCCTTAATGACCTCCATGATGTTAACATCCAGTTTGTTTGCGTAGATGGCAAGTTCATTGGCAAGCGCAATATTAACATCCCTGTAAACACACTCGGCAACCTTTGTGAATTCCGCTGCCTCCAGGCTGCTTACCTGCAAAATATCGCAGTTTAACCCTTTTTTATAGAAATCGGACGCTAAGTCAAGACTTTGTTGGTTATAGCCGCTAACCACCTTTGGATAGGAAGACAAGTCTTTAATAATTCTGTTGGAATACACTCGTTCAGGACTGTAGGATAAAAAGAAGTCCACACCCATCGTTAAGCCTGAACTCCTTTCAATTGCCCGTCCAAACCTGTTTCTCGTGTCGCCCGCTGGCAAAGTGGTTTCAAAGCTTACCAGGGTTCCCTTTTTTATCCCCTTGCCTATTTCCTCTACCGCAGAATCAATATATTGATAGTTAATTTTTCCGTTTCCTTTTGTTAAAACAGGTACAATGACGACCACGATCTCCGATTTACTTACCGCTTCTGCCGTATTTACTGTAGCTTCCAAAGTTTTAGACTGATAGGCCTTCGCAACCAGCTCATCCAACCCTGGCTCATTATCCACATGAGAGATTCCCTGATTCACCTTATCAACTACATTCTTATTAATATCTGCCCCTAACACATGGAAATGTCCGCAATTCGCAAAAATAGCCGCGAGCGGCAATCCAATCTTACCCAACCCTACAACGGTAACATTCTTCATTCAATCAATCCTTTCATTGCCTACATAGGTAAATGTTTTTTTCCGAAACATCCTCAGTTATTTTATGTACATAAGTCTCCGTTGTGTAAGGCTCTTCTCATAAACTTTGTTGTTTCTGCACCCAAAAGTACTAAATCGGCTTCTTGATTTTTACGAATTCTATTCAATTCACCATTTTTGAAGGCTGTTGACATCATTCTTCTACGCGGAAAGCAAGCGCCTGGAGCGGAAAGCAACAGTTAAGGTTTCGGCAAGCCAGACGTGTGCGATTCGCGAAAGCAGTGCCGATTATTAAAAGGGGCTTTCATATATCGGCTATTAATCTAAGCAGTATTTTCATTGAATGAATATGATGGAAGGATAGTAGTTTCAAAAGTGAGATTTGAGGTGATTTCTTGAAAAAAAAGCTAAAGATTTTAATTTTGATCAAATCATTCAACAAGTCATTGCCAAAGCATGAGCCTAAGTTTGATACGATCAAAGCAATCGGAAAATTTGCAGACGTTCGGTATTGGCATAAAAACGGGGAAATTAATGATATTTTAAAAAGAATGAAATTCACGCCAGATTTCATCCTTCATTATGACAACGCATGGAGCAGCAGCCTGTCACCTATGATAAAGGGTTTGGGTACCATTAAGATCCCGAAAGGCTGTATCGTAATTGATATTCATTACAATCCTGCCCAGAGAAGAAAGTACATCAGTAATAATAAAATCGATTTAATCTTTTCTGTAACGAAGTCCCCGTTTTTAAAAACCTTCCCTCAATATAAGGATAAATTCCGCTGGTTCCCCTTTGCTATCAATCCAGAGGTTTTTAAGGATTGGAATATCGAGAAGGATATCAATTTCCTGTTGATGGGACAGGTTTTTGACAAGGAACGCAAGAGCTCGAATAAGACGAAAACCCCTGCGGGAAAGTATCCATTTAGAGAAGAAGTTTTATCAAAAATGAGAAAGGAAAAGGGCTTCTTATTCCATCAGCATCCGGGACATCAGGCAAAGCAAACTTCAAATGCCTTTCTTAATGTGAAATATGCCAAAGAACTTAATAGAGCAAAGATGTTCTTTACGTGCGGTTCAAAGTATCATTATCCCGTATTGAAATACTTTGAGGCTCCCGCATGCAGATCCTTGCTCCTTGCTAAGCCTGTTCCAGACCTTGTGGAACTGGGATTCATCGATGGCGAAAATTTTATCGCTTGTAATGAATCCAATTTGCATGAGAAAGCGATGTACTATTTGGAGAATGAGGCCGAACGAACAAGAATTACCGATAACGGCTACCAGTTTATCCATACACACCATACAAACGATGTGAGGGCACAGCAATTCATAAAGCATGTGGAGGAATATTTAGCTGAACACAGCACCCCATAACAAATCCGCTGGCTATTATACCAGCGGATTTTTTTATATGTAGGCTTTTTCCCCATGCACTTCATTTTTCAAATACATATACCATAGAGAGACTGATTG
>NZ_JBAVFI010000183.1:0-2404 GCF_049588175.1 Mesobacillus sp. | reverse complement strand
GGCCTACACCGATCGGGTTGGCGTCTGCTCCGCGAAGCCCTCTGATTTCTGCTTTCCAGGCTCCCGGTGCTGGTGATGTAACTGAAACAGTGCGATCATAGTAGAGCGGGAATAGCAGGCTGACTCCCGAGCTGTACTCCGTGCCATCTGGTGCGATCAGGACGAGGTTAATTGGATTGCCTGTTTGTTCCATTACACCTGCACCATCTACTTTTGCCACTAGGCTGGACATGCCTTCTCCAACCGTAAATTCATACTGATTGTCAGAAACAAATATTAATGGGTTATAGTTGACTGAAAATTCCTTGCGTTCCGTTATCGATTTTACATTGCTATAAAAGGTTTGTGCTGCGTTTACTGTTTTACCATAAGCAGTGTCGTTAAAGACTTTGTCAATGGCAGCATATGCATTGACGTAGCCTGAACCCACTTCCCACGTTTCATAGCCTGGCATATTTGTAGCTGTCTGTTCAAGAATCTGCTTCACTTCTGCAGGTGAAAGCAGTGGATTTGCTTCAAGCATCAGTGCAACAATTCCTGCTACATGCGGAGTGGCCATCGAGGTTCCGCTCATTGTTGTGTAGTAAGGCAGATACGCTGTTTCGATCGTCTCGATATCCTGCTGCGCTCCAAGGCTTGATACCGGCCCAATGACGCGAGTTGATACAATATCGACACCTGGGGCAGTAACAGTAGGCTCATCCTTCCATGTCCATTCCTGGCCATCCAAGGTAAAAGTTCCGCCCACACCCTTTGTTCCTCTTGAAGAGAAATCAGCCAGCTTGCCGTCCTTAACACCCGCTGCTACTGAGATGACCCATGGTGCTTTTGCATAGGGGTTATGTGTGTTTTCTGCTGGCCCTTCATTACCTGCTGCAAAAAGAACCGTGATACCGCGGTCATATGCTTTTTTGCTGGCAATATTGATTGGATCATTTGGATCGAAGTCGCCTGAAGATCCCCATGAATTGGTGATGACGCGAATATTGTACTGCTGCTGGTGAGTGATGGCATAATCGAAGCCGCCGATGCCATCAAGGACGAACAACGCCGCGCCTGATCCGTAGCCGATTAGATCCGCACCCGGTGCTGCACCTTCATATTTGCCGCCTGACATCGCACCTGTTCCGCCAACCGTTCCTGCAACATGTGTGCCATGGCCGGAATTCGTATCCGTATTTGGAACGTTTTCCTGATAAGTGATTGGCAGCAAGCCTGGTGCAAGGGCATTCAGATTGGTCGACCCTAAAACGTTCTGGACAAGATTTTTACCAAACTCATGGTCTTTATGTGTGCCATCCACTCCACTGTCATTCACGACAACGCCGATCCCTTTCCCCGTAACAGGAAGACCGCCGTTTGCCTTGCGGAAGCTGTCGTCCGTTCTTGCTTTATCAACTCCAGTGATGGCAGTTGCGTCGGCATTGAAATAGGATAGCTTCTTGTTTAAGTAAATCGATTGGACCTCTGAGTTGGCTGCCAGTTTTTCAATTTGTTCCTTTGTTGCGATCACTCCGGCAATCGGCAACGACTTCATGCTGAGCCCTGTTTCGATGCCAAGCGTCTTTAACAGCGACAATTGTGTACTGCTTGGCGCACCATCACCTTTGAAAGTGACAATGACTTCAAGTGAGCTGGCTGTACTGAGTGCTTTATCAACCAGTGGATCAACAACCGCAGTACCGGTCGTTGCGGCACCAGCATTCCCTTGCTGGACCATAAAGGATGGGAAAATGAGCAACAGGGCAAATAAGAAATAGATGAAACGTTTCATGTGGATCTCCTCTCACCTAATATAAAATTTTAAAATTCTTGAATTTGCAATCCTTTAACCCTAGGATAAAACCGATCTTCAAGGGGTGTAAACTTGGTTCCGGAATGTCTATTATTGTGTCATACCAAGGTTGCAGATGGGTGGTGCAGCTTCAGCAGGAGCACCGGAGGGGTCATAAAAATAAAAGAAAAAGTGGCGGCTTTCTACTTCATGCAAAGTTCAACTCCTTAGCTATTTTTCTTAATATTCCCACAATTTTTACATTGAAACCATTTTGCAAGAGAGTTAAAAAATATTAACCTCCTCACTTTTTCTTATTACTAACAAAGTAGTAACAACAGGTATCGAAAGCATAAAAAAAAGCCCCAAAAAGGACCCTTTAACACGTTAAACCGCCGGGGGTCTGACCCCCACCCCTTTAAAGCATCACCGCGCCGGGGGTCAGACCCCCACTGCTTTAATACGTTAGCGCGATACCTAAAGACGTTATATTCCTCTGTTCTTTCTCACCATATCTTTTTGGCTGAACCAGTCGCTCAAGGCTTTATTGATCATTGCCACACTCAGCGCAGTAAGTGTAAAAAATAGGATTGGGACGTAGATAATCCATTCGTTGGTCATCAGGAATCG
>NZ_JBAVFI010000182.1:0-4035 GCF_049588175.1 Mesobacillus sp. | reverse complement strand
GACAATGAGCTGCAGTTATCCGATGGGTATTACGACGAAGGAAAAAGGCTAATGGCTACAACGGTGGCAATGCTCCCAGAGGAGTTAAAGGCAGACCCGCTGGAATACTCAGCACTTTCAAAAATGCTGACTCAAGCATTGCGTGAATGGTGTGATGCAGATTGTGCATTCATGAATGCCGGAATGCTGCTTCGTGGGTTAAAAAAAGGCGAAGTCTCGCAATTCGACTTGCTTGAAATTTGCCCACACCCGATTAATCCATGCACCATAAAGCTATCAGGAGCTGAGTTAAAAGAGGTGCTCCTCCAAACCCTTGATGAAAAATGGCCGCATATGCAAATTAAAGGTCTTGGTTTTCGAGGCTCTGTCATGGGCGTTATGGAGTACGATGGAATAGAATTTCAAAAAGTCCATAACGTACAGCAGATTTTGATAAATGGCGCACCACTCGATGCAAAAAAATACTATGTGTTAGCAATACCAGATATGTTTACGTTTGGACGATTTTTCCCGGAAATTTATCGGGCTAAAAATAAGAAATACTGGTTGCCAGAGTTCTTGCGGAATTTACTCGAATGGAAACTTTCATCTATTTATAAATAAGGATTTTGCTGCTTATTGTAACAATTAATTGACCATTTTTCGCTCCGAAATGTTCCAATGCGGCTTATTGGAACAACTGAATGTCGATTTTTTGCTCAGAGATGTTTCAATACCCCTTATTGGAACAACGGGATGCCGATTTTTCGCTCAGAGATGTTCCAATGCAGCTTATTGGAACAACATGTTGACAATTTTTCACTTCGAGATGTTCCAATGCAGCATATTGGAACAACATGTTGCCGATTTTACGCTTCGAGATGTTCCAATACCACTTATTGGTACAACTTATTGAAGTTAATTCGCTCCGAGTTGGTCCAATTGTAAATCCTTGCACTTAACAAGTAATTTCAGAAAAAGAGTCGTATAGATAACAACAAATTTTTATAAAAGCCCCTATGTAAACATCAATCTTTAATCAAAATATCACGCTTTTTCCCATCTCTTCATAGAGTGTTAATGGATGGATGGAAGGAGAGTGTAGTCATGATCGAAATGTCACCGATTGAAATAGAAGGCAGAACCTTTTTATGCATTACCGTCAGATTGCCTAAAACCAATTTGCTTGTAGTTACAGGAGATAGAGGCTATATTATGTGCGGCGCTCTTGATGTCGCGCTTCTGAATGAAAAGCTTAAGACCAGGAAAGTCATTGCCGGCAGAGCAGTTGGTGTTAAAACAATTGAAGAATTGCTTGAAGCTCCACTGGAGTCAGTTACGTTTGAAGCTGAGAATATGGGGGCAATTAAGGGCATGGTCGGCAAGGAAGCTTTGCTGCTCATGAATGATAGACAGCCGGATTAGGCTGTCTTTTTACTTTACAAGGAAGGGTATCCCGATCTGGACTCAATGAACCTATTATTTTCCCAATGTAAAAATATTCATAATACCATAACCATTCGATAAATGGATGTGTTAAAATGTAAGAAATAATTGTCGTATTATGTAAAATTTTCTTGCTGGACAATAAGGCTTTGTTGGATTCTTTGGGGAAATGCCCCCATTCGGAAACAGCCTATAACAAACAGATAAAGTGGGAATTGACATGAGACTGGTAGCCACCACTTCAGTAGATGAAGGAGCTTTACTTGGAAAAGCCATCTATAATGACCAGGGGCAGATTCTTTTAAACGTGGGAGCGCGGCTTGAGAGGAAAATCCTCAACCGGTTATTAGAGTTTGGTATTGATTATATTTATATAAAGGATCCAGATACTGACGATCTCATCCTTTCAAATTCGATTTCTGATGAATTGCGTGTGAATGCTATCAAATCGATTGGAGAGACGTTTAAGCAAATCCAGGACGATACGAACATTTCACATTCATTCGTGCTTGAAAAATCGGCAAGGAAGTTCAAAAAATTGATTAGTATTTTGCTAGATGAACTTCAACGAAGCAAAGAACTGCTCAATATGCTGTCCGATGTTTTCCTGCACGATCACTATATTTTTTCACATTCACTGAATGTAACGCTGTATGCTTTGGCCATCGGAATTGAAATGAAGCTGACTCCGAAGGAATTGGAGCAGCTCGGACTTGGAGCAATTTTGCATGATGTAGGCAAAATGAAGATTCCTGAAGAGGTTTTGACAAAACCCGGTCGGCTGACAGGGGAAGAATTCCAGGTCATCAAGGAACATGCCGAGGAAGGTTTCCAGCTGCTTCGGAATATCCCGACGATTCCTTTAATCGTTGCTCATTGTGCTTATCAGCATCACGAGAGACTGAACGGTTCAGGTTATCCACGCGGATTGAAAGGCGATGAGATTCACCTGTTTGGCCGCATTCTTGGGGTTGCAGATGTATTTGATGCTGTCACATCCAACCGCGTTTATAGGCCTGCAATGCTGCCGCATGAAGGCCTTGAAATCCTCTATTCAGGTTCTGGGAGTCTCTTTGACCCGAAGGTTGTCGATGCATTTCGCAAGGCTGTTGCCATCTATCCAGTTGGATTGACAGTTATCTTAAGCGATGGACGAAAAGGGGTAGTCGCTGCCCAAAACCCTGGGCTAAGCGAACGGCCCGTTGTCCGGATTCTTGAGGAAAATAGCCAGAGGGTAGTTCCTTATGAAATCGACCTGCAGACTAATCTATCGATAATGATCACAAGCTGCGACACAATCATTAAGTATGAGTACGCCAACAATTATTAGTTTTTTAGGCTAGTTCCCTCCTTTAAAGCATACATATAGCTTTAGAGGGGGGATTTGTTTTGGCAAAATTCGGCCGGCGGCTGCCTCGGAAAGGACCTTTGCCTTTCAGGTATGTGTTCCTGCTGACATTCGTCTTTTTTTCCTTTTCAACAGCAGCGGGACTGTGGATTATAGATAAGGGGATCGAGCCTACGCTTATGAGCTATGCTGAATCTCAAACAAGAAAAATCGCCACGCTCGTGATTAATAAGGCGATCAATAAAAAAATCGCCAATGGTATGGATATTGATAAGGTGATAGAATTTGTCCCGGTAGATGGAGGATCTTCTACAGTAGTAAAATTCAATACTGAGATCATTAATCGTGTAAAAGCAGAAACGACTAACCTCGTGCAAATGAATTTGAAGGAAGCTGAACGAGGAAATCTCGCATCGCTTGAAATGCTCTCAGATATAGAGATTGTCACTGATGAAGAAGATAAGTAAGAAGGAATCATCTATTATGTTCCTTTAGGGCAAGCCACCAATAATGCGCTTTTAGGGAATATGGGTCCGATGATCCCCGTAAAATTCAATGCCATTGGCGATGTAACAGCTGATATTGTATGGGAAACAGAAGAACATGGAATCAACAACTCACTGGTGAATGTTTCAGTAAGGGTAAAGGTCAATGTCCAAATTATTATCCCGTTTGCAACTGAAATTGCTACTGTTCAGGAAGATATTCCAATTGGCAGCTTTTACTATCCTGGAAAAGTTCCTCAATTCTATAATGGCGGCGGTGATTCTTCTCCATCAATTGAATTACCTGGCGAATAAAAATGGTTGTCACCATAACGATATTGTTATACTATGAAATCAATTGAATAATAACCTTATCATTCCGGTGGGGTAGAGGAGCAAAATTCATTAGTAGGCTGTGTGAGGATGACAACGTTGACCGCAGCTAAAAGGGAGTTTTGCCGAAGCAATCTAAATGAGTCACATTTTTTTTGCTGGGGGTACTTTGAAAAAGAGTATCACTGTCATTATGGGGGAATCTCATAATGGGGAGCTACAGATCGTGATGGAGAAACTAGTTGCTTATTAAGAGCGACGATAGGATTTTCTCTATCGTTGCTCTTTTTTGTATTTGGCTCTGTTAATCAAGGCTGTTGATTTTCGTTCAGGCGCTTCGCTTTCCGCGGAAGAATTATGAAAAAGCCCAACTGCCGGCTTTTCATAAGCAAATTCTTCTAGGGGCTGGCGCTGAGCCTCCTCGTCGCTTTGCTCCTGCGGGGT
>NZ_JBAVFI010000181.1:0-12883 GCF_049588175.1 Mesobacillus sp. | reverse complement strand
CCAAACAAGTTATTCTGCACTTCAGGGTGAACAAAAAGGATTGGACTGGATCGCGCTAGTGATGGACAACCTCCAGACAGCTGCTGATTTGGATCCGGCTTATAAGTCTGTCGCAGAATCTGTTGCAAATAGTTTTTACCTGCTTGAAGACGCTGCCAGAACAATCAGGAATGACCTTGATTCACTAGAATATGACCCGCAGCGTTTGAACGAAATAGAAGACAGGTTAAATGAAATCAACCAGTTAAAACGAAAATATGGGAAATCGATTGAAGAAATTCTCGAGTATGCCTCCAAAATTGAAGAGGAAATCGAGACCTTGCAAAATAAAGAAGTGCACATCGTCCAGATGGAAAGGGAACTGGCATCACTGAAAAAAGATCTGCGGATTGAAGCTGTCAATTTAACGGAAACACGCAGAAAGTGGGCCAAGAAACTAACAAAGTTGATCCATAAGGAACTTAAGGAGCTATATATGGAAAAAGCTGTTTTCGAACTCAGAATTGGGTCAGAGGGTGAGGTTTTCCATAAAAATGGTGCAGATAAGGTAGAGTTTTATATATCTACGAACCCTGGTGAACCATTAAAGGCTTTATCAAAAGTTGCCTCAGGAGGAGAGCTGTCTCGTATTATGCTTGCACTTAAGAGTATTTTCTCGAGGCATCAGGGAGTCACTTCAATTATTTTTGATGAAGTTGATACTGGTGTAAGCGGTCGTGTTGCCCAATCCATTGCTGAAAAGATTTATAACGTTTCAACCGGCTCTCAGGTACTTTGTATTTCCCATTTGCCTCAGGTGGCTGCGATGGCAGATACACATCTTTACATCGCCAAGGTAATTAAAAATGGCCGGACAAAAACATCTGTTACACCACTTACACTCTCTGAAAAGGTCAAGGAAATTGGCAGGATGATTTCAGGAGTGGAAATTACCGACTTAACAAAACAGCATGCGGAAGAATTATTGAAGCTTGCCCAAAATATGAAGGCTATAACTTGAAAAGCTATCCATAAAGGGTAGCTTTTTTATTTTTATACCGGTTATAAATGCACCAACTCAAGGCAAAATTAAAGATGTAGCCATTTTCAATATGTGTGTTTGGACAAGAAGCGAGGAGAGTGAATGGATTGAAAAAAGATTTTCTCAGAAAATTTATTGGTGGAATTCTCCTTGTTTCATTAATTGCTTTAGGTTTTACAAAACCAGTACATGAATATTTATCTATTCCAGGAGATATAACTTTGTTCGAGGGGCAAAAGCTTGATTTTGCAGCAAATGCTGTGCAAGTTTCAGCTCCAATAGAAAATTCAAGTATCACTGTGAACCAGGAAGGTGACACCGTATCACTAGAAGCGAAGGCGAGTGGCAAAGATGAAATGGTACTTGAACTGGCTGGTTTCCCAGTAAAGAAAGTCGATGTAAATGTATTGAAGGATTTCAAAGTGATTCCTGGAGGGCAATCCATTGGAGTCAAGCTGAATACGGTTGGTGTCCTTGTGGTCGGACATCATCAAGTAATGGCAGAAGAGGGCAGGGTTTCACCAGGAGAAACGGCAGGAATTAAAAAAGGCGATATCATTACAGAAATCAATGGTAAGCAAATTGAAAAAATGGCGGATGTTGGTCCATTCGTAAAGCAAGCAGGAGAAGATGGAAAACCATTGGATTTAGTGCTTAAAAGAGAAAATGAAAAAATCACAACTCATCTTCAACCGAAAAAAGATATAAATGAAAACACTTATAAGCTCGGTTTGTACATTCGCGATTCGGCAGCAGGAATCGGTACGATGACATTTTATCATCCTCAGTCCAAAAAATATGGTGCGCTAGGCCATGTTATATCAGATATGGATACAAAAAAGCCGATTGTCGTTGAAGATGGACAAATTGTCCGGTCCACAGTCACCTCCATCGAAAAAGGTGGTAAAGGTGACCCAGGAGAAAAATTAGCACGTTTTTCATCAGATCGTGAAATTATTGGAAACATCCAGAGAAACAGCCCCTTTGGCATTTTTGGTGAATTGAATAGGGATATTAAAAATGGCATTTTTGATAAGCCACTTCCAATCGCCCTCTCCCATCAAGTGAAGGAAGGGCCAGCTAAAATTCTGACAGTCGTAAACAACGATGAAGTTAATCTTTTTGATATAGAAATCGTCAGTACAATCCCTCAAAAATTTCCTGCAACTAAAGGAATGGTCATTAAAGTGACGGATCCTGAGTTACTGGAAAAAACCGGCGGAATTGTCCAGGGAATGAGCGGGAGTCCGATCATCCAGGATAATAAGCTGGTTGGTGCTGTCACTCATGTATTTGTAAATGATCCAACCAGTGGTTATGGGGTCCATATCGAATGGATGTTGAATGAAGCTGGAATTGACATTTATGAAAAACCAAGAGAACAGGCTAGTTAATGAAATGAAACTTGGCGGCGATTGCCGCCTTTTTTCATGGAAAAAGCGTATTTAATACGATTATTCGACAAAATAATGGGAGTTTTTTTGTCAACTATCGAAATAAGTCGAAAAACAAAGGAAAAAGGAGCATTTATTAGAAAATATTACTTTTTTAAGAAAAAATTAAAAATAAGAGGAATTTCTGTTGCATTGTCGAATTAGTCATTTAGAATAGAATTTAGAGAAGATCAAATTTGTGATTATAAATGGATTTGAGGAGGAACCAAGTAGTGAACAAAATTAAAGTATGCGTCGTTGATGACAACAGAGAATTAGTGGGGCTTCTTGAAGAATATATTTCTTCGCAAGATGATATGGAGATTATCGGTATTGCCCATAATGGTCAAGAATGTTTGGAAATGCTTGAAGATATAGAGCCAGATGTCATGTTATTGGATATCATTATGCCGCACCTTGACGGCCTTGCAGTCCTCGAAAGAGTGCGTGAAATGAAAAAAGGCATCATCCCAAATGTGATTATGCTGACAGCATTTGGCCAGGAAGACGTAACGAAAAAGGCTGTGGAACTTGGTGCTTCCTATTTTATTCTGAAGCCATTTGATATGGATCATCTTGCTGGGCATATTCGTCAGGTAAGCGGCAAGGCGAAAACGATGACAAGAAAGCCATCATCCATTAATTATGGCAGATCTTCCGAACAGAAGCCGAAGAATCTTGATGCCAGTATTACAAGCATCATTCACGAAATTGGCGTACCTGCCCATATTAAAGGCTATATGTACTTGCGAGAAGCTATTTCAATGGTTTATAACGATATTGAACTTCTTGGCTCTATCACTAAAGTCCTCTATCCTGATATCGCAAAGAAATTTAATACTACAGCAAGCCGTGTTGAACGCGCCATCCGTCATGCGATTGAAGTTGCATGGAGCAGGGGGAACATCGATTCCATTTCTTCATTGTTTGGGTACACTGTTTCGATGTCAAAAGCAAAGCCAACCAATTCTGAATTCATCGCAATGGTCGCTGACAAGCTGCGTCTGGAGCATAAAGCTTCTTGAAAGAGTTAGGCCGGTAATCCGCTCTTATTTCATATAAAACATCCTTTTTTGTACAGATTCTCTGTATAAAGCAGGGTGTTTTTTAATTCCTGAAAAGTTGCTGTTTGATGTATCGACGTATTATCATGTTAGGAAAGATATATAAAACATAAAAAAAACGCCAGCTGGCGTTTCTAAATCATTCATCTTCTTTTTGCTTATCCCGATCAAGTTCTGCCAGTTTTTGCAGCAGGATATGCTGAGGCATATGCATAATACGCTCTAAGGGCATTCCGAGCTTTTCAGAAAGCTTGATGGCTGTTTCAGCAGAAATATTTAAGGGTTTCATGTTTACCTCCAAATTATTAATAAGGTGGATTGCTTATGACTCTTATTTTAGCACATCGCGGCTTTGCTGCTGCTTATCCAGAAAATACGATGAAATCATTTATGGAAGCTGCGAAAGCAGGAGCCGATGGATTGGAACTGGATGTTCAAATGACAAAAGACGGAGAACTGGTTGTCATCCATGATGAGAAGATTGATAGGACTACTAACGGTACAGGCTTTGTAAAGGATTACAATCTCAAGGATTTACGTAAATTCGATGCCGGCTTCCATCATAAGACATTAGTCAAGGAAGAACCCATTCCTTTGCTTGAAGAAGTCCTTGCGTGGCTGTCGGAAACCGGCCTGGTTTGTAATATTGAATTAAAAAACAGCATCATCCCATACGAAGGCATGGAAGAAAAGGTTATTTCTATGGTAAGGGAATTTAACTTATCGGAAAAAATCATCATCTCATCCTTCAATCATTATAGCATTGTATATAGCTACAGACTTGCACCGGAAATTGAAATTGCTCCTCTGCTGTCAGAAGGCCTCTATATGCCATGGATATACGCCCAATCAATCCGTGCTAAGGGCTTCCATCCTCATTGGAGGGCTGCCCCAGATGAGATTGTTAAAGCTGCATTAGAGAGTGGTATTGAGGTTAGACCATATACCGTCAACAAAGATTCAGAGTTAGAAAGGTTGTTTAAAATAAACTGCAGTGCCGTTATTACTGACGATCCGGCAAAAGCCAAGAAAATTAAAAATAAAATAAAACAGGCCTATTAAGGCCTGTTTTGCTTTTTACTGCTATCGGGAATGCGGAAAATTGCCTGGACTTTATTCTTTTTACGGTCGCGATGCAGGATAAACCCGGCGATAAATCCTAGGCCCGCAGCAAAGAAAAGCAGCCCTAGAATGAATTGAATAAATAAGTTTGGAATAGGTGGCTGTAAAACTCCAAACACCATATCACGCATTAATTTAATACCTAATGCTGCAATGAATCCCGGTATCAACATGATGATTAGTGCAATGATCCTGGTCATATGTGGTATCCCTTCGTATAAAAAAGTATTCTCTTTTTGAGTATAATAAACCGTGTCTAATTCCGCAATGATTGGATTTTAGGGAATATTATAGAACGAAACGTAATTTGCTTTGCCGAGAAGGTTTTCAATCACTACAATTCACTTCAGCTGTGTCAGTCTGAATAATTAAGAAATTTGTCAATCCAATAAAAAAGAATTACAATATTCATGAAGAAATTTGCAGACTATGTTTGCGAACTATGAAATATTTTTCCGGATTCATGGGGGATTTTATGCAAAAAATAATGATCGTTGGAGCGGGCAAGGGTGGAACGGCAATCCTTGATATTTTTAAACAAACAGCGAAAGTTGCTGCTGTCATAGATATCAATTCTAAAGCGCCCGGAATCGTCGCTGCCAAAAAAGCTGGAATCCAAACGGGTACAGACTGGCGGGAATATTTATCTGAAGACATAGACATTATCATCGAGGTAACAGGAGATGAGAAGGTATTTCGTGATTTGAGAGATGCTAGAGAGAAAAGCACAGTGTTGATCCCGGGCAGTGTAGCTTTTCTTATCGCTTCACTTCTCGAGGAAAAAGAAGGGTTAATTAAAGCGCTTAGAAAAGTTACATACGAACATGACTTGATTTTTAACTCTACTGGAGATGGCATGGTTGTCATCAATACAGATGGCATTATTACTTTATTTAACCGCAGTGCAGAAAAAATTATTGGCACATTAAAGGAAGATGCTGAAGGGAAGCAAATTTTGGAGGTCATTCCTTCAAGTAAGCTGCCTAGAGTCCTGAACACAAGGAAGGTTGAAACGAATCAGGAATTGGTCCTTGCAAATGGATCGAAAATTATAACGACCAGAATTCCTATTTTGGATGAAAATGATCAGTTGATCGGTGCTTTTTCAGTATTTAAGGATATTACTGAGGTTGTGAACCTTGCAGAGGAAATAACAAACCTTAAAGAAATCCAGACCATGCTGCAGGCAATCATTAATTCCAGTGATGAAGCCATTTCCGTGGTTGATGAAGATGGCCGGGGTATCCTCATAAACCCTGCCTATACCCGAATTACCGGTTTAAAGGAAGAAGAAGTAATCGGACAGCCTGCAACTGCAGATATATCCGAAGGGGAAAGTATGCATATGCAGGTCCTTAAGACGAGAAGGCCGGTTAGAGGAACAGCAATGCGAGTTGGGCCAAATAAAAAAGAAGTCGTTGTTAACGTAGCACCAATTATTGTAGATGGAATATTGAAGGGCAGTGTTGGGGTTATCCATGACATGTCTGAAATACAAAATCTGAACCGTGAACTAAGCAGGGCAAGGCAAATCATCAGGACTCTAGAAGCGAAATATTCGTTTGAGGATATAATTGGCCGAACAGAAGAAATGACGATACCAATCGAACAGGCCAAGCTTGGTGCTAAAACTCCTGCAACTGTCCTGCTGCGAGGTGAATCGGGAACAGGCAAAGAACTTTTTGCCCATGCAATCCATAACGCTAGTGACCGTAAATTCAATAAGTTTATCAGAGTGAATTGTGCGGCGATATCAGAATCTCTGCTTGAAAGTGAACTCTTTGGTTATGAAGAAGGTGCTTTTTCTGGGGCGAAAAGAGGCGGAAAAAGAGGCTTTTTCGAAGAGGCGAATAATGGAAGTATTTTTCTGGATGAAATTGGTGAATTGCCTGCCAATACCCAGGCAAAGCTGTTAAGGGTCCTGCAGGAACGCGAAATTGTCCGTGTCGGCGGCTCGAAGCCGGTTTTGATAAATGTTCGGGTGATAGCAGCGACTAATATGAATCTTGAAAAAGCTATTGCAAATGGGAGTTTTAGGGAGGATTTGTATTATAGGCTTAACAGGATGCCAATCCATATTCCTCCGTTGAGGAGAAGGAAGGAAGACATCCCCGAACTATGTGAAAAATTAATCCGTAAAATTAACCAGGATTATGGGCGAAACGTTGAAGGTGTTTCAGTACATGCTGTCAAAAAGCTTATGGAATATGACTGGCCAGGAAACGTAAGAGAACTGGAAAATATCCTGGGGCGGGCTATCATCTTTTTAAACTATAATGAAACAATGATTGAAGTCCAGCATCTCCCTGATTTGCAAAGTGTTCAACCAAAAGGAAAAATAGAGCATGCGGATCACCACATCCTTACAGAATCTCTGTCATCGCACATGGATAAATACGAAGCGAAAATCATCAGAGACACTTTGGAGGCTGTAAACGGAAATAAAACCCTTGCAGCAAAAAAACTTGGAGTGTCTGTAAGGAATTTGTATTATAAACTCGAAAAACATGGTATTGAAATTGTTGGCATGCAATAATTTTCATACTATGAAAATTATTGCATGATGCTTTTGAGGAAAAGTAAAGCGTTTTCACTGTTTTGAAGTTGGCACGGTTCTTGCATCTATATTATTCGGGTGATGCGCATCGAAAAGAAAGGGTTGAAGCAAGGAATGAAATTAGACTCACTTATCACCAAGGCATCCCAAAATAATAGAAAAACAGTCGCAGTCGCTGCTGCGGAAGATTTCGAGGTTTTAGAAGCGGTCGCACAGGCTGCCAGAATCAATCTTGCTGACTTTCTTTTGTTTGGCAACGAAGAAGAAATCAACAAGATGATTTCATCCGAGCATCCAGAGCTGCAAGGACATACTGGGATTAAAATCATTTCCGCACCAAATAATAATAGTGCTGCTGAAATGGCAGTGAAGGCAGTCAAAGCAAATGAAGCCAATGTATTGATGAAAGGGAATCTCCCGACTGCTTCGATTTTAAAGGCTGTCCTTAACAAGGAATACGGACTCAGGACGGGAGTGGTACTCTCGCATGTAGCCGTTTTTGAAATCCCTGGCTACGACAGGTTCACCATTGTTACTGATGCTGCAATGAATATAGCGCCTGATCTTGATCAAAAGGCGCAGATTGTTAAGAATGCTGTTCAAATTGCCCATGCGATTGGGATTGAAATGCCGAAGGTTGCTCCGATAGCAGCAGTAGAGGTAGTCAATCCAGCGATGCAGGCAACACTTGATGCAGCGGCACTAACGGTGATGAATAACCGCGGCCAGATTTCTGGCTGTAAAATCGATGGACCACTTGCCTTGGATAATGCAGTTTCACAATTGGCTGCTGAACACAAGGGAATTCAAAGTGAGGTAGCTGGAAAGGCTGATATATTATTAGTCCCAGCGATTGAAGTTGGAAATGTATTATACAAATCATTGATTTATTTTGCGAATGCAAAGGTTGGAGCGGTCATTGCAGGTGCGAAGGCCCCAATCGTATTAACATCAAGAGCGGATACAGCCGAAAGCAAGCTTTTTTCACTTGCGCTGGCATTATGCTCTGCAGCTAAATAATTTACATAAACCAGGGGAGGAATTAGAAATGGAAATTTTTAAGTATCTAGAACAGTATGATTATGAGCAGGTAGTTTTTTGCCAGGATAAACAATCAGGACTAAAGGCGATTATAGCAATCCATGACACGACTCTCGGGCCAGCACTTGGCGGGACACGCATGTGGACTTACGCATCTGAAGAAGCTGCGATCGAGGATGCGTTGCGCCTTGCTAAAGGTATGACATATAAAAATGCTGCAGCGGGCCTTAATCTTGGTGGAGGAAAGACAGTAATCATCGGCGATCCTCGTAAGGATAAAAACGAAGAAATGTTCCGTGCATTTGGCCGTTATATCCAGGGCTTAAACGGAAGATATATCACTGCAGAAGATGTAGGTACCACTGTTGCAGATATGGATTTAATCCATGAGGAAACAGACTTTGTTACAGGTATTTCACCAGCATTCGGGTCTTCAGGAAATCCTTCACCAGTAACTGCATATGGCGTATACAGAGGTATGAAGGCAGCTGCTAAAGCAGCATTTGGCACTGATTCTCTTGAAGGAAAGACCATTGCTGTCCAGGGTGTAGGAAACGTGGCATATAACCTTTGCCGACACTTGCATGAGGAAGGCGCACAGTTAATAGTGACTGATATCAACAAGGAAGCAGTCCAAAGAGCGGTTGAGGAATTTGGTGCAAGAGCGGTGGATCCGGACGAAATCTACAGTGTTGAATGCGATATTTACGCGCCATGTGCACTTGGTGCTGTAATCAATGATGACACCATCCCGCAAATCAAAGCTAAGGTCATTGCAGGTGCAGCAAATAACCAGCTGAAAGACACTAAACATGGCGACATTATCCATGAAATGGGCATTGTCTATGCACCAGACTATGTAATAAACGCAGGCGGAGTAATCAACGTAGCGGATGAGTTGTACGGTTATAACGCTGAGAGAGCAATGAAAAAGGTAGAAACAATTTACAATAACATTGAAAAAGTAATCGCGATTGCAAAAAGAGATGGAATTCCTACTTATAAAGCGGCTGACCGCATGGCAGAAGAACGGATTGAGAGAATGCGCAATTCTCGCAGCCAATTCCTGCAGAACGGCCACCACATTTTAAGCCGCCGTTAATTGAGAGTCATATGTAGAGTGCGCTGAATGCTTCATTCGGCGCCTCTGTTATTTACTAAAAAAGTGCAACTGACGTTTTTACGGATTGCTATGTAAGTCCGTTATCTAAATTGGAGGTTTAACTGTGCAACAAACAGAATATCGGATTCTAGTTATTAATCCAGGATCTACATCAACGAAAATTGGAGTCTTTGACAATGAGGTTTCCGTTTTTGAGAAAACAATCCGTCATGATTCATCAGTCATTAACTCCTATGAAACCATCATCGATCAATACGAATTCAGGAAGAATACGATACTTGAAACGCTTGATACTGAAGGAATCAACATTTCAAAATTAAGTGCTGTTTGTGGGCGCGGAGGGCTGCTAAGGCCAATTGAAGGCGGAACATACGCAGTAAACAATAGCATGCTAGAAGATTTGCGCACTGGTTTCTCAGGACAGCATGCATCAAATCTAGGCGGGATCCTTGCTTATGAAATTGCAACAGGTCTGAATATCCCTTCCTTCATTGTCGATCCTGTCGTAGTTGATGAGCTTGACCCAGTTGCTCGTATTTCAGGTTTTTCACTCATTGAAAGAAAAAGCATATTCCATGCTTTGAACCAAAAGGCCGTTGCGCGCAGGGTTGCGAAGGAACTTGGGAAAAAATATGAAGAGCTTAACCTGATCGTCACTCACTTAGGCGGCGGTATTACTGTTGGAGCCCATAAACGGGGAAGAGTCGTTGATGTGAACAATGGTCTTCATGGGGACGGACCATTCAGCCCTGAACGCGCTGGCACTGTTCCAGCCGGGGACCTTGTTGATTTATGCTTTTCTGGCGACTACTATCGTGAGGAAATCATGAAGAAGCTGGTTGGACAGGGTGGTCTCGTCGGTTATCTCGGAACTAATGATGCAATAAAGGTTGAAAAAATGATTAAGCAGGGCAATGCAAAAGCGAAGCAGGTATATGAAGCAATGGCCTATCAGGTAGCGAAGGAAATTGGGTCTGCCAGCGCAGTGCTTGCAGGTAAAGTAGACGCGATTGTCCTGACTGGCGGCCTCGCTTATGGAAAAGAATTTGTCCATGAAATATCAGAACGGATCAACTGGATCGCAGATGTGATCGTCCAGCCAGGAGAAAATGAACTACAGGCACTTGCAGAAGGGGCGCTTCGTATCCTTCGCGGGGAAGAAGACGTGAAAGAGTATCCAGGGAAGTAACGAAAAGCGGAAGCACCTTGAAAAGAGGACGGCGGCTAACTACCCCGCATCGTACGAAGTCCGACTAGTGCTGGAGGCTAGTTGATGAAGACGTTTTTTGACTTCATCGACTGGACCTAAGCAACCTTGAGGGGCTAAGCGAAGAAGCTCGACATTTATATAAGTGGACTTTTTATTTTTTATTCTTAATTTATTGTAGTCAGAGGAGGGAATACATATGGCTCAAGAATATGATTTAGTCATTCTCGGAGGCGGAACAGGCGGGTATGTTGCAGCTATTAAGGCTTCACAGCTAGGTTTGAAAACTGCCATCGTTGAGAAGGGAAAGCTTGGTGGAACATGCCTGCATAAAGGCTGTATCCCAAGCAAAGCTCTTTTAAGGAGTGCAGAGGTTTTTGCAACTGCTAAGAAGAGTGAAGAGTTCGGCGTCACAACAGGTGAGGTTGGCGTCAATTTCGCTAAGGTTCAGGAAAGAAAGGAAAAGATTGTTGAACAGCTCCACAAAGGCGTCCAGCATCTTATGAAACAAGGCAAAATCGATGTCTATGAAGGTTTGGGAAGAATCCTCGGACCTTCTATTTTCTCACCTATGCCAGGCACGATTTCCGTTGAAATGAACAACGGTGAAGAAAATGAAATGCTCATACCGAAAAATGTAATTGTGGCAACAGGCTCTAGACCACGGACCCTTACTGGATTGGAAGCAGATGGCCAATACGTCATGACATCTGATGAAGCGCTTGCAATGGAGGAACTGCCAAAATCAATCATCATTGTCGGCGGCGGTGTAATCGGGATTGAATGGGCATCCATGCTAGCTGATTTTGGAACTGAAGTAACGGTTATTGAGTATGCTGACCGCATTGTTCCTACGGAAGATAAGGAAGTATCAAGAGAAATGCAGCGCGCGATGAAGAAAAAAGGCGTAAAAATCGTTACCAACGCAAAAGTTCTGCCTGAAACCCTTACTAAAGACAATGGGGTTAAAATTAGCGCAGAACTTAAAGGCGAATCAAAGGATTTCGAGGCAGAAAAGATTTTGGTCTCAGTTGGCCGCCAAGCAAATGTTGAAGGAATAGGTCTTGAAAATACCGAAATCCAGCTTGAAAAAGGGTTTATCCAAACAAATGAATACTTCCAGACAAAGGAATCACATATTTATGCGATTGGCGATGTCATCGGCGGATTGCAGCTTGCGCATGTTGCTTCACATGAAGGAATCGTGGCAGTAGAGCATATTGCTAATGAAAACCCGCATCCAATCGACTATACATTGGTGTCCAAATGCATTTACAGCTCTCCGGAAGCTGCTAGCGTTGGATTGACTGAAGATGAAGCAAAGGAAAAAGGATTCGAAGTCAAAACAGGCAAATTCTCTTTCAAAGCAATAGGTAAAGCGCTCGTTTATGGAGAGTCTGATGGATTTGTTAAGATTGTGGCTGACAAAGAAACGAATGACATTCTTGGCGTCCATATGATTGGCCCACATGTAACAGATATGATCTCTGAAGCGGGCCTAGCAAAAGTTCTTGATGCAACACCATGGGAAGTTGCCCATACAATCCATCCGCACCCGACGTTATCAGAGGCAATCGGTGAAGCTGCACTTGCAGTGGACGGAAAAGCAATTCATTCTTAAAAACAATATCACAGTGCTCTTTTCAAAGGAAAAGAGTCTTATATGAACATTTGGGAGGTATAATAATGGCAGAAAATCGTCACGCTGCACTTGGCTTAAGTGATGAAAAAGTCTTGGAAATGTATGAAACAATGCTATTAGCGCGACGCCTTGATGAGCGTATGTGGCTTTTGAACCGTGCCGGAAAAATTCCGTTTGTAATTTCATGTCAAGGACAGGAAGCTGCACAGGTAGGAGCTGCTTTTGCTTTAGACCGCGAAAAGGATTATGTTCTACCTTACTACAGAGATATGGGTGTGGTCTTAACTTTTGGCATGACTGCAAAAGATTTGATGCTTTCCGGTTTTGCCAAAGCTGAAGACCCTAACTCTGGTGGTCGTCAGATGCCTGGACACTTCGGTCAAAAGAAAAACAAAATTGTTACAGGTTCTTCTCCGGTTACAACACAGGTTCCTCACGCAGTAGGGATTGCTCTTGCCGGTAAAATGGAAAAGAAAGACCTTGTTACTTTTGTTACCTTCGGAGAGGGTTCTTCTAACCAGGGCGATTTCCATGAAGGGGCTAACTTTGCGGGAGTACATAAGCTTCCTGTCATTTTCATGGTAGAAAACAATAAATACGCTATTTCTGTACCATACGAGAAGCAGGTTGCAGCTGAGAAGGTTTCTGACCGCGCCATCGGCTATGGTATGCC
>NZ_JBAVFI010000180.1:0-6298 GCF_049588175.1 Mesobacillus sp. | reverse complement strand
GCGACATACCTTGGTGGTACAAGAAGCCTGAAGGAATCTCCTATGACTGACCCTAAGTACAACAACAAAAACGATACGGATAAAACACCTGGAGCTGGCGAGTAATAGAAATGCATCGTTACTCTTCAAGCACTTCCTATGTCCTCTTGTGATGGAAATTAAGAAGCAATCATAAGAATAGGAGAAAGAGGAAAAAAGCTTGGAGGGATAAAAATGGTGCAAGGAATATATTCTGGCTTCAGGGGAGCAGAGAATGTAAGAAGGATTACAGTAAACGGTGAAGGATCAGTCATGGCAAGCCCAAATAAGGCATCGGCAACACTCGGAGTCCGGACAGAGAATCCAAATCTCCAGGAGGCACAGGCGGACAATGCTAAAATTGCTAATGACATTGTTTCGGCTCTTGTAAGTATTGGAATTCCAAAAGACGATATCAAAACGGCTGATTATAGAATTGATCCCATTTACACGTATGAAGACGGCAAACAGCTATTCCAGGGATACCGCGTAACCCATCTTTACACAATAACAATACGCAATGCTGAGCAAGTCGGTTTGGTAATCGACACAGCTGTGAAAAATGGTGCAAATGAGGTAATGAATATCCAATTTACTGTTGCTGACCCACAGGCATATTATAGTCAGGCCCTATCCCTGGCCGTTATTGATTCTTTTAAAAAAGCTCAAACAATTGCTCGAACGTTCGGCATCACCGCCCAGCCGCAGCTTTTATCCATTACAGAAGAATCACAAATGGCAATACCTGGTCCTTACCTCGTTGCATCATTTGAAAAGAGCGCAGGCAGCGGAACACCAATTGAACCAGGAAAACTAGAGATAAAGGCTACCCTAAAAGCCACTTATACGATTGTTTAGCTTAACGTAAAGCCGGGCGCAACCTGGCTTTTCTTTTTGGCTGTGCATAATTCACCTAGTGATTTCCGTGGGGCTTCGCTTTTACCTGCCGGCACCGGCAGTCATTTAAAAATTACCGCTGATACAATTTGTTTATACACTTATGACTACCTTTGATGTAAAATACCCTTATAAGTATTTATAAGGGGCGATAGACATGAAAAAAATCTTAGCAGCAATCAGCTTTCTATTGATGGTTACCGGCTGTTCCGCAGGTTCCTATAAAGATGTTTCTATTGATGAAGCGAAGGAAATGATCGACAATGGGAAAGTTGAAGTGCTTGATGTCCGAACACCAGAAGAGTTTGCAGCAGGGCATATTCCCGGGGCAAAACTAGTGCCTTTGCAGGTGCTTGAGGGCATGCTTTCTGAGCTTGAAAAAGAACAAAAATATGTTGTTGTATGCCAAAGCGGAAACCGTTCAACGAAAGCAAGCGAAGTACTGACTGAGAATGGATTCAAGAATATATACAATATGAGCGGCGGAATGAATGAGTGGAGATTTGATAAAGAACAATAACCTGGCAAGCATCTCAATTAATGAGATGCTTTTTCTTATACCAAGGCTCTTTTATTTAAACTTTGTTGCATTCTCAACGAAAGTAAAAACTGACATCTGAGTTTTTCGAGTTTTAATGTAAATTTAGTTCAGAAGTCTCCTTGAAAAGAGCCTTGATACCTTTCAATTGGCGGATTCAACTACTTGTTCGAAAAGCAAAAATCAATGCGAAAACAGCCTATATCAAACAAAAAACCTGCCAAAAGGCAGGTTTTTAATTAAGCGCGTGATACGTAAGATGAGTCAGTTGTGTTGATGATCAGTCTGTCACCTTGGTTGATGAAGAAAGGAACCTGGACAGAAAGACCAGTTTCCATGATTGCAGGCTTTGTTCCGCCAGAAGCAGTATCACCTTTAATCCCCGGTTCTGTTTCAGTTACTTCTAACTCAACAGTGTTTGGAAGTTCAACCCCAAGAGTTTCGTGGCCAAATGTCATAATGTGTACTTCCATGTTTTCCTTAAGGAATTTCAATTCATATTCGATAGAATTTCCTGGTAATTCAATCTGCTCATAAGACTCATTATCCATGAACACATGCTGATCGCCGCTAGCATATAAATATTGCATTTTACGGTTTTCAATCTGCGCTTTTGCTACTTTTTCGCCAGCGCGGAAAGTTTTTTCCTGGATTGCTCCAGTACGTAGGTTACGAAGCTTTGAGCGTACAAACGCTGCTCCTTTTCCCGGCTTTACGTGTTGGAAATCAAGTACACGCCAAATGCCATTATCCACTTCGATTGTTAAACCAGTACGAAAATCATTTACTGAAATCATTGTTTGTCCTCCTAGTGTCGTCTTAAAGTATGATGAGTTCTTTTGTAGAATGTGTCAAGGACTCGTTATGGTCTAATGTAATCACGGTATCGTCTTCAATCCGGACCCCGCCAAGGCCAGCGATATAGATTCCCGGTTCTACTGTAACAACCATTCCTGGCTCCAGTACGGTCTCAGATCTAGATGAAAGTCCAGGACCCTCATGCACTTCGAGGCCAATGCCATGTCCAGTTGAATGTCCGAAGTATTCTCCATATCCTTTTTCTGTGATAAAATTTCTAGTCAGCGCGTCGGCTTCTTTGCCTATCATTCCCGGCTTAATCCCTGCCATGCCTCGAAGCTGGGCTTCAAGTACGATGTCATAGATTTCCTTCAGTTTGTCAGCTGGCTTGCCAACTGAAACTGTCCGCGTAATATCAGAAACATAACCTTTATAATAAGCACCATAATCAAGGGTAACAAAGTCTCCCGCTTCAATCACCTTGTCACTTGCCACACCGTGTGGAAGGGCAGAACGGTAGCCTGACGCTACGATAATATCAAATGAAGAAGAAGTAGCTCCCTGCTTTCTCATGAAGAATTCTAGTTCATTCGATACCTCCAGCTCTGTTCTCCCTGGACGGATAAACTCAAGTATATGTGTAAACGCAGCATCTGCAATGGCTGCTGCTTCCTTTAATATCTTAATCTCTGAATCAGTCTTAATCAAGCGTAACTTTTCAATTTCACTCGATACAGGTACAAGCTCAGCTTCAATCGCTTTATCAAAGGTTTTGAACGCTGAATATGTAACATGATCTTGTTCAAATCCCAGCTTCTTAATTCCAAGGTTTTTCGTCTGGGCCGCAACCTCATCCTGGATGAGTCCTTTATGAAGGACCACATCGTAGCCTTCGCATTGCTTGGCTGCCTGCTCTGTATAACGGAAATCAGTAATAAATAAAGCTTTTTCATTAGTGATTAACACCATGCCAGCAGAACCAGTGAACCCAGTCATGTAACGGCGGTTATATTCGCTTGTTACCAGCATTCCATCTATGCCGAGTGTATCAAAGGTTGCACGCAATTTTTGTATCTTTTCCATAACCTTATTCCTCCCCTTTTTCTTCCCTTTTAAAAGCTTCTAGCGCCAACTCATAGCCAATTAGGCCAAGACCAGCAATTTGCCCTTTTGAAACAGGAGCTATGACAGATTTGTGCCTGAACGCTTCTCTTTCATAAACATTTGAAATATGTACTTCGATAACGGGACAATTTATTCCTGCTATCGCATCCCTGATGGCATAACTATAATGCGTAAATGCTCCCGGGTTAAAAATGATGCCATCAACACCAGTGTCTTCTGCCTCATGAAGTTTATCTATCAATTCTCCTTCATGATTGGATTGATAACAATTAACCTCCAGCTGCAATTCTGCACCAAGCGTAATTATTCTGTTCTCCAAATCGTCCAGCGTCATGCTACCATATATTCCCGGTTCCCTTTTTCCCAGACGGTTCAAATTGGGCCCGTTAAGCAGAAGTATTTTTCTCATATAAAGCTCCCGTAAAAAAAGAATGTTCATTAAGAACATTCTAACATAACTAAATTCATGAAAACTACTTAGACATGCTTAAGAAGGAACCTCTTTATGTTTTTTCTCTCGGCTGCGGATTTCCTGTTCCTCATAGGAAATCGAATAGCCAACAAAAACACCATAGAGGATATAAAAACAAGCAGAAGTAATTAAGGTGTTCCTTGATAGGTCCCAGAACGGCTTAATTCCAGGGAATATTGGATTCAAGACATAAAATACTAGCAAAAATAACACTAATCCAAAAGCGGCACCTGCCCAAATGGATTTAATTTTTCTCATAGCTGAATAATAAACGAGTGCGGCACCGATTGAAAAAAGGCCGATTGCAATGATTGAAATCACCGTACCTAGCCACTGCTCTTTCCATTTCCCTAATGCCCACGGCTCAAGAATGACATTTGGACGTATCTCCGTAAAATTGAAAATATAGGCTAAGTATGCCAAGGCACTCCAAAATACCCCGCCAAATAATCCTGTAATAATCGTCAACGTAAGGAAAGACATAGGTTTTTCTCGTTGATTCTGTTCAAGGTTTTCATGATTTTCTGCCATTAGTTGCACCTCCGTTTTTAGTATGTCCCGTAGAAGGAAATCAATTGCATGAACTGGATAAAAATGTTGTGATGAGGTCAGAAAGCATATAGTGGTTTATGCTTTTTTTTAGTAAAATAAAGTTAAGGTATTTAAAAATCTCTTCATAGATTTTTATGAGTAATAAAGTCCTTAACTTTAGAGATAAGGGTTTCTTAAGTCCTTTATTTCCTTGAAACAAATTTCAACTTTCATTCTCTCGTTTAAAGCGCTTCTAAAAAAGGAAAAAGAAGCAGGAGAATAGTATAAAACCGAAGAAATTGTATAAAGTAAGCGTTAGCTAGTTTAAAAGACTAAAAAAATGCTCATGATGCTTTTAGGGAGGTGGCTTACTTTGAATAATCGAACTTCTAAGTATTTGGTTACAGGACTCATTGTCCTTTCAATTATCGGAATAGTATCGAAATTGATAAGCGATCCTGTTGGTGTTATTAAAACCCTTGCTGTTGTCGCATTGGTCGGTGCAGTGATTTATTATCTAGTAAGACGTTTTTCTGGAAGCAGCCCTGGAAAGCAGCAACAGCGAGCATTTTTAAAAGCGGCAAAGCGGTCCAAGAAACGGTTTCAGGCAAAAGAAACGACTTCTTCATCTAAGCGTTCTAAAATTAGGTCCCTGGCATCTGCCCGCAACAAGAAAAAGGATGCGTCCCATTTAACTGTAATTGATGGCAAAAAAAGCAAGAAAAAAAATCGGGCTTCGTTTTAGCCCGATTTTTTTTAATAACACCAGGATTTAAAGAATTTATCTGCGTTTTTTTTACCTAGTTCGATCAGCTCTAATTTTTTTTCATTAGTCAGCTGAAATTCAGTCGTCAATGACCCTTCAGTTGGTATGAATATAATATTTTTTTCATGCTTGCGCGAAATATATCTGGAGTCATGAGCATCCTTCATCGTTTCAAATAATGCATCGAACATTTGCAAGGCATTTTTGATTTTGTTTGTTGGCTGCTGCGTTAAATGATGGCTGAGCTGCACTCCGAGAACCGGCCGCACTTTTTTCACGTTATCCTTGTCAAATAGCCACATGGGAAAATTGCTCAATACACCACCATCCACCACGATATTCGTACTGATGCGGTCCCTTAGTTTTACTGGTTCAAAAAAGAATGGCAGACTGCAGCTCATCCTTATTGCTCTTGCTACCGGAAAAGTTCTTGGGTCGATACCGTACTTCGGAAGATCATCAGGAAGGATCAATAATCTTCCATTCGTTAAATCTGAAGCGATGATTCTAAGTGCATCCGGAGCCAGATCACCAAATGTCCGCAACCCTCTCGCGGCAAGTGTTTCTGCGATCCAGCATTCCAGCTCATCCCCCTTATATAATCCCATACGCCAATATACAAACAGCCATTTAGTCAGTGCTGAAGGGATAATTGTTTTTCTTGAGTCGAGAAAATTCTTAAGGTTCAGCTCACCAACAAGGCTAGCCATTTCTGTGCTTGTATACCCGGCTGCAAGCAATCCAGCCACCAACGAACCAGCACTTGTACCAGCTACCCGTTTGAATCTGAACCCTCGTTCCTCAACTGCAGCACAGGCACCGATCAACGCAAATCCTTTGATTCCTCCGCCGGAAAACACGCCGTCTATATACATATGAGCCACTCCCGTCGATGTAATCCCATTGTTACATCTTTAAGCGCACATTTTGTAAAATAGTACGGCGTACAAGTTGAAAATTTTTATATTATGTGAAGTATTGAATCTCCGCTTCCGGGAAGAACGAATGAATATATCCGCGAATCGTGTTTTCAAGATCCTTGGCTTCATCCGTTTGATATACATACTTTCCGATTCCGTAGCGCCCCCATTTATACTTTCGTTTTTCTTCATCCATTTCCAGCTTTGATTTTGGGTACCGTTTTTGAATCACA
>NZ_JBAVFI010000179.1:0-8769 GCF_049588175.1 Mesobacillus sp. | reverse complement strand
ATCCACAAGTTAATTATTTTATAATTTCCAAAACAAAAAAAATCCGGCAAATGTATGCCGGACTTCCTTGCTTTATAAAAGCCTAAAGATAAAGGGAATTCTGTACTCCTGACCTTCATAGGCCTTTATCGCACCAACAATGGTAAATACTGCTCCAAGTACTCCTACTATCCACAGCATGAATACTCCAATCAGCAAGATAACGAGAATTCCACTCACGATTCCATAAACAGAATAAGAAATAAAAAAGTTCATATATTCTCTTCCATGGTAATCAATATAGCTGGAATCGTCCTTCTTAAGGAACCAAATTATCAGCGGCCCTAAGAATGCAGTAAAAAAACTAATCACATAAATCCCGGCAGCCAGAAGCCGTTCATCATTTTTGGGCATGTTCATTTCCCCTTCCAAATTCTTATATCTAACTTTACGGAACATAACGAAAAAAGTTTCATAAAATTTACGTTTGCATACGAAAGAAGTTGGATTGGGCAGGAGCCTATAAAATTTTTCTGTAATGGTGTCAAACACACGCAAAACTGATAAAATGATAAAAAAACTTCATAGGATTGGATGTTAAAATGAACCGAATTTTACTTAAGAATGCAAATGTAATACCAATAACTACTGATCCAAAGTCTAAATGTGATGTACTCATACAGGAAGGGAAAATCTCGAAGATTGGATATGACATTGCTATGGAAGCGGGAGATAAAGTCATTGACTGTACTCACGGTTATTTGCTTCCCGGTTTTATAGATGTCCATACCCATTTAGGGCTTTATGATGAGGGAACAGGCTGGGCTGGTAATGACGCAAACGAAACAATTGAACCGATGAGCCCTCATGTAAGGGCAATCGACGGTGTCTATCCGCTTGATCCTGCTTTTGGGGATGCGATTAAATATGGAATTACCACCGCGCATGTCATGCCCGGAAGTGCCAATGTCATTGGTGGAACTACTTCAGTCATAAAAACTGCAGGTAAAAACATTAAAAATATGATCATTCAAGAGACTGCAGGATTAAAAATTGCGCTTGGAGAAAATCCAAAGAGAATCCATAGTATGGGAAATAAAGATTCAATTACCCGGATGGGAATTATGGGCATGCTCAGGGAAGCTTTCTATGAGGCAATGAAGTCAGATAACCCTGACTCTCTTAGGGTAAAGCCATTATTAAAGGCTTTAAAAAGGGAAATACCAGTTAGGATTCATGCACATCGAGCAGATGACATTATGTCAGCCATCAGATTGGCACAAGAATTCAATCTGGATATACGGATTGAACATTGTACAGAAGGTCATCTCATTGCCGAAGAACTGGAAGGATTAAATTTAAAAGTATCTGTCGGTCCAACGCTTACCCGCCGATCTAAAGTGGAGCTCAAGAACAAGAGCTGGAAAACCTATCAGAAATTGACGAACCATGGAGTCGAAGTATCTATAACGACAGACCATCCATATACCCCAATCCAATACTTGAATGTCTGTGCCTCAATCGCTGTACGTGAAGGATTATCGGAACAAAAAGCGCTGGAAGGCATTACGATTTTGCCTGCCAGGAATCTTCGTATTGAAGAGCGTGTAGGCAGCATAGAGGCTGGAAAAGACGCGGATTTAGTTTTGTGGAGCCATCATCCATTCCATTTCAGTGCCAAACCAATTTGGACAATGATAGACGGACAATTTGTTTATCGAGAATAGTCGAAAAGCCTCAAAACACGTGTAGATTTTTGGCAAAAAAACGCAAAAAAAAATGGTGAAAAACCTATTTTCTTTTTCGTTTTTTTTTAGTATGATACTCTTTGGAAACAAGATATTAAATAATTTAATAAATGATAGTGATTAGGGAAGGCAAATGGTGCGCCACCAGTATCCTGGTTCTAGTGGGTTCGATTCCCACCCCGAAATTTTTTAGCAATACAAAAAATTTCGAGGGTGGCCGTGTTGTTACATTCGCACGGGATAGAACTGCCCTGCTTTGGAGGGATACAAATGCTCAAAAGACGTGATGTTCATGATAGTCATGAACTATTTGAGCTAATGGTGCATCCGGAGGTCTTCCCTTTTGTGCGCCAAAAAGCTTATTCATATGATGAGTTTGTTTTTATTACAAAACAAACAATTGAGGCTGAAGAAAGAGGCGAGCTGATTTCTCGCACAATATTGGACGAATGGGGAGCCCCTATTGGGACAATTAATCTTTTTGATGTTCAGGACGGCGCTGGCTTTTTAGGTACATGGCTAGGCAAGCCATACCATGGCAAGGGTTATAACAACTTAGCGAAGGATGCATTTTTTCAGGAACTTTTTTATGAGCTTGGGTTGGAAACGATTTTCATGCGGATAAGAAAAATAAATATCAGGTCTATTAAAGCTGCTGAAAAACTTCCATATGTAGTAAAGGCTAATGAAACTCGCCAGGCAATCTACGAACAGCTTAATGCCAATGGAGATATCTATGACCTTTATGAAATTCCTAAAGACCAATATACCTTATATTTAAAAAGAACGGCACCACTCGAAGAAGAGAATGTACAATTGCTTGAGGCTTAATAATAAATCTAAAAACCGCCCTGTCAATCAGGGCGGTTTTTAGTTCATTGGGTCCTGAAGATTCAATTCAACCCGGTCTGATAATGAGGCTTCCGATAAAAACGCTTCAAGTTCATCATCTGTTAAGGTTTCATACCTTCCGTCTTCAAAGAAAATCTGTGTCTGGTTCGGATTGATCCTATTCAAATTAAATCCTGTTCCCATCTTTATCACTCCTCGCATAAAAACGCAGCTAGATTTCCAGGTGGTATTTAACAAAATCATAACAATTATTAGAAAATTTATTATGGAATTTTTATTTGATACTATTTTGCCCATCATTTTGGCCATTATTCTTTATTTATTTGTTCTTTATAACTAGCCTGTTGATTCAGTCTCCATAGCATCGCTTATCAAATCCAAAGAGATTGCTAACTTCCGCTCCAATCAATAGGTGCTAAAAAAATTCAACAATGACATTTAACAGCCTAAAAAATATATACTGAAACGAAATAAGTTTACATAATAATATTATTATCTATTCCTTTGATAGTTCGAAATATAAGCTTCTAACAACAAACGTCTTATATAATTCAAGTTTCCGTTTATCAATTGGATGCTTAGTGAGTCCCATTTTCTTCAATTCCTTAATATACCATCCTTTTGACCCATCATAAGCCATGATTAAGCCCTCCTAAAATGGTTTTACTATCCAATTATATGTCGCTAAGGAACAAAGATTGATTGTCTCAATTAGGTAATGGTCCCAAGATGATGGGAGAAATAAAAAAAACGCCTTAAAATGGCGTTTATAATTGTTATATTCCTCTATAAATTTTTCCGAGTACATCTTTTCCGCCTGTTACTGGAATAACGCTGCCTGTGATAAAGCTGGAATTTTCCTCTGCAAGGAAACTAATTACCCTTGAAACATCTTCTCCAGTACCTGGTCTGCCTACTGGTACTGAATCATCCTTTTCTTTTAAGGATTCAATAATTTCCCTTTCCTTCCATTCTCCAATAATATCACCTGGACACACCATATTAGCGGTTATGCCATGCTCTGCCTCCTCTAGCGCGATTGTTTTTGTTAAAGATGCAAGGCCTGATTTTGCAGCAGCAAAGGCTGATCTGTATATCCATCCGGGTGCAGATTCTACACGGTCAAATCCTACGGTAATAATCCTTCCCCATTTCTGCTCACGCATATAAGGAATAAGCAGGTTTGATAGGTAGAAAACCGCATTCAAATTCCCATTGATTAAGTAGTCCCATTCCTTGATATCATAATCCGCCATCTTTTTTCTTTCAGAAATATACGGTCCAGCGTTATGGACGATAATATCAATAGACTTGAATACCTTAAGGCCTTCAGAAACGAGATTTTCACAATCTTCATACAAGGTAATATCACCTTTAATACATATATTTTTTGTGCGGTATCGACTAGTTAATTCAACGGCAAGATCTTCTGCTTCATTCTTGCTGCTCCGATAATTAATGATTAAGTTAATCCCTTCGGCAGCAAGCTGCATTGCTGTACGTCTACCTATACCGGTTGCACCTCCGGTAATTAGAGCAGTTTTATTTTCCACAACCTGTACCCCTCAATTTATTAGATTCACTTATCCCTATACTAAAAAGAAGCTAGCAGATTTGCAACTTTTAGCTAATTCACAGACAGTTTAGTACACTCACCATTATTAACAGCTGGGCGTGTGTTTGCATAGGATATCAATATCGAAGTTGGTCTGCTGGAAAGGCGGGATAATATGTTTCCGTGGAATTTATTGCCCTTTGATCAGAAATCACAGAAAAAGTTTATGGAAATGAAGCCAGAAGAAATTGAAAATTATGTACAACAAATGATGGGAAAGGTTTTTCAGCCTAACATGAGCGGAGCGCTCAAGCCAGAAGAATGGATAAAGGAGATGGAAGGAAACACAAAGAATCCTGTGAAGTCACCAAACCGTCTACAGGCAGAAATATTCGAAACACATGATTTCGTTTTCATAAGACTGCCACTTAAAGAAGAAGTCTGGAAGACACAAATGAAATTGTATTATACCTCAAACCAAGTCATCATAGAACATATTCCAGAGGTATCAGATAAACACACCTTGATTTTGCCAGCTACCGTGAAGCGAAAAGGTGCATCCGCAACACACCGGGATGGGGTCCTGGAGCTAAGATTGCCGAAAAATGTGGATATGCAGTTTTCCGAAATAGATATTCTGTGAATATGCAGGTCAATTACGTGCAAACTAATAATGGATGTTTTCACTTAAATAGTTATTTCTAATTAGGGTTTGTTCAAGCTGCACACAAAAAATCCCCAATATAAAGAAAAACAGCCCAAATCGAGGGCTGTTCTTCTATTTGAAAAATTATTATTTACCGATGAACATTTGAGTCCAATAGTTGCCTGATGCAATATGTCCTACACCGATATGAGTATAACTTGAGTTAAGAATGTTCGCACGGTGGCCTGCACTATTCATCCAAGCTTTTACTACTGCTTCTGGAGTTGGCTGACCCATAGCGATGTTTTCACCAGCTGAACGATAAGTGATACCAAACTTCTTCATCATATCAAAAGGTGAACCGTAAGTTGGGCTTGTATGGCTAAAGTAGCCTTTGTTTTGCATGTCTCTAGACTTTTCTCTTGCTACTTTGCTCAATGCTGTGTCAAGAGCAAGCGGTTTTAAACCGTTTTTAGCTCTCTCTTGATTAGTTAATTCAACCACTTTTTGTTCATATGCACTTACAGCTGTATTTGTTGGTGCTGCTGTTGGCTGTTGTGCAGGTGCTTTAGCTGGCTGTTGTGCAGGTGCTGTTGATGGTGCCTTTGCTGGCTGCTGAACATTTGTTGGCGCAGGAGCTTTAGCTGGCTGTTGAACATTTGTTTGAGCAGGTTGCTTCCAATTGAATTGATAGTTATTCAAATATTTTTGAAGAATACTATTAATTTGTTCATTACTTAAATTACCACTTTGATAATAGTAAACTTTTGATTGAACTGTCGCCGCATCTGCTTTATTCATTACAGGATTTGCTGCTAGTAAGGCTGCAGCTGCCGCAATTGATAGGATCATTTTTTTCTTCATTCTCGAATTCCTCCCGAAAATTTAGTTTGTCTCTCTCTTGCATCCTAATCATAACACGGGTTTTTTGTAATAAACGTGGATGTTATTGGAAAAACTATTATTATTCTAATATATTTAAAAGAGGAAATTTGAAAGCAGAAAGAAAGCTAGATTTTTCAAGGGATTGTGGGCAAATTAATGTCTGCCACAATATTTGATGGATTTTCCATTTTATAATTGCCTGAACCATCTATACCATAAATGGGTAAAAAGTTGTGATTGACAGCTATTATAACCCCCTTGTAATATTACAATCTTTTCTCTAGCATGACAAAAACTAAGTAATATTACACAAAAAAAACGGCCTAGGCCGCTTTCAATAATGAATTTTCACAAAACAGATTTATTTATTCAGAAGTATATAAGATTCGAAACAAAACTTGATTAATGACCGTTATGTTCTTCCTCTTCTTTAGAATCCATTTCCATATCTGCTGAATTATTATCTTCCTCTGGTTCACTAGGATTTCCTACTATAAATTCTATTTTGGGCATATTGTGCATGCTTCTCGCTGTTACATGAGAAATAATATAGTAGGTACCCTCTTCTGTGAAGGATTTTTTAAGTCTGTAGATGCCATTTTCACTATGTACTGCCATGATTTTTTCATGATTTTCATCATGTGATCGCCAAATTTCAAACTTGACTTCGTCTGCATCCTTTACTTCTTCGGATCCATATGTGACCTTTGCCTCAAAGGTTATTTCTTCATTTACATCTGCTTTCTCTGGAGTAGCTGTCAGCTGCACATCAAGAAATTGAGGATTTTCTTCCACATCTTGCTGTGAACAAGCAACTGTAACAATACCTGCAAATATAATGATCAGTGTCATCCAAATTTTTTTCATTATGTTATATACTCCTTATCAAAGTTTAATCATATATTTTGAATGTGTTGGCTGTGCTAAACTTGGCTGTTGATTTCTGCTTCAACTACGAAAAACTTAACACAGCCAATGTGTTAGAAATTGAATTAGCCCTTATTTATATAAGTACTATAGGGAAATAAAGCTTTACCGTTGTTCCTTCACCCAGTTTGCTGACAATTTCCATTTTACCCTCATGCAATTGTACTATTTTATCGACAATGGCTAGTCCCAGGCCGGTACCTCCGTCTGCCCTTGACCTTCCTTTGTTTACTCTGTAGAAACGGTTCGTGAGGTTTTTAATATCCTCTTCCGGAATGCCGATTCCAGTATCTTTTATTTCCACCAGACATCCATACGAATGCTTTGAAAGTCTAATGCAGATTTCGCCCTCACAATCTGTATAGCGGATTGAATTGTCGATGAGGTTTTGGAAAATCTGCTCCATCCTTCCCTCATCGCCATTGATTATAATATCCGGATCCACTTCAAGAGATAATGCTATCTTTTTTTCGCCCAGTGCTGGACCATATTTGATGATAAAATCCTCTATTAACTGAGCGAGAGAGAAAGGGCTTTTTACCAGTTTATATTCATCCGCATCCAGTCTGGATAAATCAAGGAGATCCGCGACTATTTTCACCATCCTGCCCGCTTCTCTGTTGATAAGCTTTAAATACTTGTGTTGTTCAGCCGGTTTTTTAATCATTCCAGTTTCAAGAGCTTCGCTGTAGCCTTTTATATAACTAATTGGTGTTCTTAGTTCATGAGAAACATCCGCAAGAAATTCGCGCTTTTTTTCATCTTCTTTTTGAATGGATTCAGACATATGATTAAACGCATTAGCCAACTGACCAATTTCATCCTTAGATTGGATAACTACCCTTGCTGAGTAGTCTCCTAGAGATACTCTTTCAGCTGCCTCCCTCATAGCAGCAAGAGGTCTCGTAAGCTTGTGGAGCATCTTGAAACCAAGAATGGCTGCTATAATGATGAATATCACTCCTCCTATAAGCCAGAGAAACGAGAAGTCCACCGTCAATTCTGATATTTTGGCCAGAGGGACATATAAGTAGATAATCCCTTCAAGCCTGCTATTATCAAGGAGAGGTATTGCCACCGAAAGTATTTTTCTGTCAAACCTCTCTTCAAAGCCTGATTTAAACACAGGTTCCCCGTTCAAGAGCTGTTCACGCTCTTCCTTCCCAATCAAAGTTTCGTAATCAATCGCGTAGGGCAAACAGGCGCTGAGCTCCTTTGGATTGCTTACCAGGAAGACTTCAGATTCAGATTTCTCGTTATACCATTCAATCCTATCTTTGAACTCATTCGTCAATGGCCCCCCAGAATAATCACCAGCTAGTTTGTTTCCTTCCTCAATTAGGGATTTCTCAACAATATCTACATATAGCTTTTCATAAAAGATATATGATAATAAAAATGAATACAACACTGTCACTAAAATAGTAGCAGTAACCGTCAGCCATAGTTTTTTAAACAGGCTATCCGAAAAAGAAGTCATGATTCCGGCACCTCAAATTTATAGCCCACACCCCAGATTGTTTGGATATAGTCGCCCGTTCCAAGCTTCATTCGAAGAGTTTTTATATGGGTATCAACCGTTCTTAAGCTTCCTTGGTAATCCATACCCCATACGAATTCCAACAGCTGTTCCCTGCTTAAAGCATGCCCCTGGTGCTGAACAAGAAATACAAGTAATTCGAATTCTTTCAGTGTAAGAGCAATTGCATCACCTTCAACACTAACGCTTCTGCCTTTTTTATCAATCGTTATTTTTCCTAGACTTACTCTTTCTTCATCATATTTGGCATGGGCAGTCCTTCTTAATACTGCATTAATTCTTGCAACAAGTTCACCCGGGCTGAAGGGTTTTACGATATAGTCATCACCGCCAAGCTGCAGTGCCCTCACTTTATCCCATTCTTCCCCTTTTGCAGATAAAAAAATGATTGGAACCTGCGAGAACGCTCTAATCTTGCTGCCAACCACATAACCGTCTTCAAAAGGCATCATGATATCCAAAATTACCAAATCAAAATTCTTTTCCTGCATACTTTTTAAGGCCTCTGAGCCATTTGAGGCGTGAACACAGTGGAAACCCGAATTTTCAAGATACATTTGAACAAGATTTCGCATATCTTCTTCATCGTCAATTATCAGAACATGAATGGGATTCATTTTTTATCTCTCCCTTGTAA
>NZ_JBAVFI010000178.1:0-3164 GCF_049588175.1 Mesobacillus sp. | reverse complement strand
TATGAAGGATGCCTTGCGCCAAATAGCCGCCGAAGGAAGAGCCAATAAGCAAGAACTCTTTGTTTTCCAGTGCCGCATCAATAAATTCCAAAAGGTTTTCAAGCATGTCATCTGTAGATGTTACACTTTCATCAATCACGCTTCCGCCATGGGCTGGCAAATCAACATACACCCTTTGGAATCCTTCCAGGTCGTCAAAAACAGGTTCCACCCATGCCTTCATTGAGCGATAATCAGTGCCCATTGCGTGAAGGATCACAATAGGAAAGCCTTCTCCTTGAATTTCGTAATGAATGGTACCTTTACTAACTTTACATTCCATTTCCTAAGTCACCCTTTATATACTCGTCTTATTTCTGCAGCTTCCTCACCCACTCATCATCCCATTGATATTCCGTTTTTCCCCTGTCTGATTCTATGAAAATACTCTTTGGATACGGAAGAGCGAGTTCTGGCATACTATCAACGCTAAAAAAATGAAGCTCTGCGGTTTCGTTATCAATCGGATTAAGTTCCCCACCTTGAACCTGACAGTCAAAAACGAATACCACATATTCCACCTTATGCCCGTTTGGATATTCGTAGCGAAAATCTTTTCCGCCAAAAGCACCTAATAGTTTCCCAGGTTTAACATATAAGCCTGTTTCTTCCCAAACTTCACGGACAACCGCTTCTGCTGGGGCTTCTCCCAATTCGATTGCTCCAGCTGGCAGGCTCCACTTCTCACCATTGCCTTTGTTTTGGAACAAGATCTCTCCTGCTTCATTCCGCACGATTCCCGCCACACTTGGCATGAAAATTAATTCCGCTCCAAAACTGTTTCTTAGATTTTTATAATAATTGGACATTCCCATTCCATTCACCACCTATCATATACATTCGCTCGCTCTCCATATTTTTCCTTCCTTATATTGTAGGTCCCGCCCTCATTTCCGGGCGATAGCCCACACCCTCCGCGTTTACCTACATATTTTATAAGGAATTTATTCGTCTGCATTGAAGGCGGATTTTAAATAAGGAGTGTGCCAGTATGAATCCATATCAGCATTATTACAGCCCTCAGCATTTTGACCCTTATACTCAATATGACTATCATTATTACGGACAGCAGCAGGAACCAAATGATCGACAGCAGGGGCTTGAAAGAAGGGTTAATCAGCTTGAACGTCAGTCTCAGCAGCAAAAAGCAGAATTAGACAGACAGAACAAAGAAATTACACGGCAAAACAGAGAAATAACTCGACTGAACAGGGAGATTGGCCGTATTAACGAAGAAATTCAAAGACTGAATCTAAATGATGAAAGGCATACACGGCGCCTGAATAGGCTGAATCAGCGCCTGCGCACAGTGGAAAACCGTTTGAACATTCCATTCTCTGCTACGGATGGAGATTTTTAATAAAATCATGAAAAAGCAGGACCAAACTCTTTTGGTTCTGCTTTTCGCATATTACTTCCATATTTTAGGGAAGCTAAATTCAAAAACAAGATCAACAAAATTACTTTAATTGACTAAATTATGCTACTATATACAGGTACTACTTCTACTTAATTTAGCGAGAGCATGAATGCTTACTTAGGAGTTCTAACATGAAAAAAATGAAATACTTGACCACCTTTTTTATACTCAGCATAGTTTGGATTTTTGGGACAAACTATCTGCTGAAATTATATGCCCCTTCGCCTTTTATCACTCTAGTCGAACATACGAAAGAAGTTCTTTATGTTGTGCTGGCGGGCTGGTTTTTCTATTTTTTCATTTCTAAAATGGAAGAATTGAATGCTTCAAGGGAAGAGGAAAAACGTTTATCCACGCTGATCAATTCTATGGTTGATTTTGTCAATTTCAAGGACGGGGAAGGCCGATGGATCCAGGCAAATGATTTCGGATTGAAGCTTTTCGACCTTGAAAATGTAGATTATAAAGGCAAAAAGGACTCGGAATTAGCAGAATACAGCGATTTTTTCGCCGACTCATTAAGGTATTGCGAGATATCTGATGAGGAAGCCTGGAAAGCTGGCGGGATTATCCGTGTCGAAGAAGTCCTTCCACAGCCAGATGGCAGCAATAAGACCTTTGATACAATCAAAGTTCCTCTATGGAATGATGACGGCAGCAGACAAGGACTCGTTATCATTGGGCGAGATATCACTGAGCGGAAAAATGTTGAGACTCTGCTTGAAGAAAGTCGGCAGCAATACCGGTCATTGTTCGAATACAGTCCTGACATCGTTGCGATGCTGGACCTAAATGGGACAATCACAAATCTGAATCCACAGTTTCAGAAAATCACAGGCTATAATGCTAACGATTTTATTGGCAGGCGTATTGAAGAATTGCTCCCTGAAAACAGCAGGCAATTAGTTTTGGACAGAATCGCCAAGGTTATCAAGGATCAATGTCCACAAATGTTCGAGCTTAATGTTCCTCATAAGAACGGGAATCCCCTCATGCTGCAAAGTACTTCCCTGCCTATCATTGTGAATGATCAGCTTGCAGGGATTATTTGTAATTCCAGGGATGTAACCGAGCTGCGACAAACAGAAGAACGATTGCGGAGAACGGATAAATTGTCAGTAGTCGGTGAACTATCTGCAAGTGTTGCCCATGAAATACGCAATCCGCTTACCTCTCTAAAAGGACTGGTCCAGCTGCTGCAAATGGAAGATGAAAAGCACCAGCTTTATTATCAAATCATGCTTGATGAACTGAACAGGATTAACCATATTGTCGGTGAGCTATTACTGCTGGCCAAGCCTCAGCAGATAAAATTTACCGAAGCTGATATACAGCTGATTCTATTCAATGTAATTTCACTGTTAAAAACAGAAGCAAGCCTTCATAATATCCAAATAGAGTTAGAGGTTCACGACCAGCAGGTCATGATCGAATGTGAGCCAAACCAGCTGAAGCAGCTGTTCATTAACATCGTAAAAAATGCGATCGAAGCTTCATCAGCTGAGGATGTCGTATTGATTTCACTGCAAAGCACAGATGACCACGTTACGGTACGTGTAAAAGATGATGGCTGCGGAATTTCAAAGGAATTCATGGAAAGAATCGGCGAGCCGTTCTACTCCTCCAAGGAAAAGGGCACAGGTCTCGGGATGACAGTAAGCTTTAAAATTGTCCAATCTCATAATGGCACGATTAAATTCAAGAG
>NZ_JBAVFI010000177.1:0-2623 GCF_049588175.1 Mesobacillus sp. | reverse complement strand
AAGTATAGCTTAGGAATGCCATATCGTCGCGCTCAGTAGCTGCCAGCGGGAAATCCTCTGGAGCAGACTTCATTTCTTCATCAAGGAAAATCCATCCTTCTCTGCTTTCCCCGATGACAAACTTAGGGAGACCTTTTGCTTCTTCTAAACCAGCGAACTCATTTGTATATGGAGCATAGCTAACAATCGCTTTTACATCACCATGGGTAATACGATATTGAAAATCCTTTGCTCTCAGCATCTCAGAACTTGGAATGACAACAAGTCCCATTTTTAATGATGCAATGTATACCTGATATGCTTCGATCAGTCTCGGCACAACAACCAAAACTACATCGCCTTGTTTTAAACCGTTCTCCAAGAAAACGTTTCCAATTCTGTTTGCATTTTTTAGGAGTTCCCTGTATGTAATTTCCTTTGTATCGCCCTCTTCATTTTCCCAAAGGATGGCCTTTCTGCTGGAATCCTGGGCAAAGCGCTCCATTTCCGATACGAGATTATACTTTTGAGGTGCAATCAATTCTTCCCGGTTCATAATCTTCCCCCTTAATTTTTTAGATAAATCCCCACTAATTCATTATACAAAATTATTATAAAATTAAAAATTATAAGATAACGTTTTCTTCATTAAGAAAAGGAGCGGGACGTGTGCCCCGCTCCTTGTAGCCATATTATTTATTTTTTAATTAGCGAGAGAATCCGCCACCAAGTTGTTGTTCAGCCATTTGAACTAAACGCTTAGTGATTTCTCCTCCTACAGAACCGTTAGCGCGTGAAGTAGTTTCTCCACCAAGTTGTACACCAAATTCTGTAGCGATTTCATACTTCATTGAATCAAGAGCTTGTTGAACTCCAGGGACTAGAAGTTGATTTGAGCTGTTGTTGTTTGCCATGTGTTTTCACCTCCTTGTGAGTATAGAGTGTGTAGAAACACATGGCTTAATACCGAAGATCAACTGGTAATTGTTCACAAATATTTAACATATGCGAAAGTGATATTTATGTTCAAGGTTTATTACCGTTATATCTTCGAAAACAGACGCTCATAACCAACTTAGAATAAATCGTCTATAGGGTCGTCTTTTCGTTCGGATGCTGGTTTAACAATGATCCGCTCTGTTCCTTCTACCGCTTTCTGAATCAATTCCTCAAAATCAAAGTAGCTCTCAAAGTTCTGTACCTTTTCAAGCCTTGGCTTTGTTTTAGGAGATGCTGGCACAAAGACAGTACAACAATCTTCGTAAGGACGGATGGAGATGTCATGTGTATCGATTACGTGGGCAATATCCATAATCTCTAGCTTGTCCATTGTGATTAACGGTCTGATGATCGGCGTACTAGTTACTTCATTGATCGCATACATGCTTTCAAGTGTCTGGCTGGCAACCTGGCCAAGGCTTTCCCCTGTGATAATCGCCAGTCCACCCTGCTTTTCCCGGATAGCGTCTGTGATCCGCAACATCAGCCTTCTTGTTGTGGTCATCGTATAGTTTTCAGGAACCTGCTTGTGTATGGCTTGTTGAATTTCTGTAAATGGAACGATATGCAGCGCGAAATGCCCACTTACCTCTGCAAGTTTTTCAGAAAGATCGATAACTTTTTGCTTAGCGCGCTCACTTGTGAATGGTGGACTGAAGAAATGAACACCTTCTACTTCAAGGCCTCTTTTCATGGTCAAATAACCTGCAACTGGACTGTCGATACCGCCTGAAAGCATTAGCATCCCTTTACCTCCTGATGCAGCAGGCAGCCCCCCTGCTCCCCGGATATTCTCAGCTGAGATGTAGGCAGCCTCTTTTCGAATTTCAATCTGAAGGTTAATATCCGGTCTGCGTACATCAACAGTCAGCCCATCCACATTTCTTAAAATATGGCCGCCAAAAGCAGAGTTAATTTCATTCGTATCAAGTTCGAATGTTTTATCAGACCTTTTTGCACTAATTTTAAACGTTTGTCCTTGTTTGTGAATGCTCCTAAAAAGGTCAAGCGCAGCATCCTTCATTTTCTCAATATCTTTTTCCACTTTAATTGCCGGGCTGTATGATTGAATTCCAAATATCCTTTTTATTCGTTTCCCCACTTCGGCGCTGTCTTCGCCATTCAGTAGGATAAACATGCGGTCACGATCTGCCTTAATCTCAATATTCGGTAAATCACTTAAAGATCTTTTAACATTTTTTCTTAACCGGTCGATAAATTTGTTTCTGTTTCTTCCTTTTGTCGATATTTCTCCATATCGAACCAATATACGGTCATACATCATTTTTTTACTACCTCACTTAGTTGTTTTACAGCCTCTGCTATTGCTTTCACTGTTTGTTCTGCTTCATCTACTGTATTGCTGTAACTAAGACTGATCCGGATTGCACTTTCTGCCTCATCAGCCGGTACTCCCATTGCCAATAAAGTCTTGCTGGCAGCCTTTTTCTTTGAAGAACATGCGCTTGTAGTGGATACATATATATCCTTTTCCTCAAGCGCATGGACAAATGTTTCTGCCTTTAGTCCTTTTACAGAGAAATTCAAAATATGAGGCGCACTGTTTTCCTCAGGTGTATGAATGGTAATTTCCTTGATTTGGCATATCCCATCTCTTAATCTTTCCAGTGCCACAGTCATTTGA
>NZ_JBAVFI010000176.1:0-2124 GCF_049588175.1 Mesobacillus sp. | reverse complement strand
ATGTAGAAGATGTAGTTATACATACACAATTCCAAAAGACTTGAATAGGCCGGAACTTGTTGCAAGTCTGCTTGCTGTGCTTTCATAGATCAATATGGTCAGCCTGTTTTATGAAGAAGTGCTGATTCCTTTTATGAAGTAAATAAGTTTAAATATAGTAAATCACAATATGTCATGCATCGGAAAAGATTATCGGAATAGGAGCTGAGTTAATGAAGCGATTGGTGATCTTAAACTTAATATTTTCAGTTCTCATGGTGGGCTGTAGTCCTGAAAAACAATCAAAGATAACAAGGATAGATGTCCAAGTTGATTTATCTCAAGGTTCGAAAAACGATGAAGTAAGGATGATTGTTGATCAAGAAAGCATACGAGCGGTGGAACAAGCTCTTCATGATATAAAATGGGAAGCTAATACAAATGCATCCATGGCAAGGAAAGAGGATCTATTAGCCACTTTTTTTATAATGGAAGATAAAAATATGCCTGAAAGATTATATGAATACAGAATCTGGTTTGATGGTGGTACTGCTACGCTAATAAGCAATCATCCAAATGAAGGTTATGGCAGATTATTTAATGAAGAAGATCTCCAGGTACTCCAAAAAGAATTTATGAATGAAAGGTAATCGAAATCACACCGCTGGAGTATTTCAATTAGTTCTTATACTGAGTGGACGTTCTGGTCCACACAGCAAGAAAAGTACAGAACAGATCTTCCGCTGATTTTACTTGATGATCACGGCTAGAAAGACATGTCAGACAATGCAAAGGATGTAAAATTATGCTTGGCTTATCTGCGGTACGATGGCACAATTTGACTGAAGATTAGTGCAAATGAGATATGATTTGCGAACTTTTAGCACTTCAGAATCCAATTGCATAAGCACTGGGAGTATCAAGTTACAGCATTGAATGCAGCTGGATATTCAATCCTTCCATGCATCCCCGATAATGAGCCGCTTTCGAGCTCAAGTGCCATAAATACCTCATCTGGAACGGGGAAGGGAGGGTTTATTCCGTTAGCTTTGGAAGAGACGAATCCAAAGCGAGGGTAAAAGTTCGGGTGCCCAAGTACAAAAATATGTTTATAACCTGATTCTTGGCAAGCTTCCAACCCACTGGATACAAGTGCTGAGCCAATGCCTTTATTTTGATATCCAGGTTTTACAGCCATCGGTGCTAGTCCCAATGTCGATATTTTTCCATTTTCCGTTACAATAGTGATCGTGCTAATAAGAATGTGACCGATTATTTCTTGATTTTCAGATTCGGCAACTAAAGAGAGCTGAGGAATGAAATTTTCAGACTGTCTAATCAGCTCTACTAATTTCGCTTCGTTTTCCTGATTGTTAAATGCAAGGATATTTACTTCTCTGATGTCTTGATAGTCTGAGGGGCTTTCCTGCCTTATAGTAAAAATCAAAAAAATAGCCTCCTATATTATATTTATAATTATTTATTTTGTTGTTCAAATGCTTGGGATTTCTCTCAAACTAGTTCTTGTGTGTGGAATTTTTCTCCGTAAATTTCTTATACCACTGTCTTTTGATATCTCCGTAAACTCATTTTAGCAGTATATTCCATAAATTGAACCGAAGATTTAACAAAAGATAAAATTTATTTCATCTGTTGAGCGTAATGTTTATTTTTCTGTTATGATAAAAGTTGGCTTTTTTGTGCCAAGAATGAAAATGCGTATTTTTTGAGGAGAAGAATGCATGACTAACACACTTCCATTTACCATTACCAAGGATGATACCTTTTTTGATTTATTAGGTGATTATATTGGTGATGTTTTTTATGATATTTTGCCTGAAAAAGGCTATGAACTGCGTGACGAACAAATTTATATGGCCTTCCAGGTAGAGCAGGCTTTTAAAAATAAGGGAATAATATTTGCGGAAGCGGGAGTTGGGACTGGCAAAACCTTTGTTTATCTTATATATGCCATCCTTTATGCCCGTTATATGAGAAAGCCGGCGATCATTACTTGTTCGGATGAAACGCTTATTGAACAGCTTGTCAAAGAAGGCGGAGATATTGAAAAGCTTGAGAAAGCACTAGGCCTGAATGTCGATGTTCGTTTGGCAAAGGCTCGAGAAAATTACGTCTGTGTAAAGA
>NZ_JBAVFI010000175.1:0-3280 GCF_049588175.1 Mesobacillus sp. | reverse complement strand
CAATCACCATGAAGCAAATATGGCTGGTTAATCATTTCGCTTTTTTTGTTTTTAATCAATGTATAAATAAGTTTACTATCCTCTTCTGAAAGGTAATTTTTGAGAATGTTAGTTGCTTCAATGGCTCTCTGGAGTAAAAAATCATTCCATGAAGGACTTTGATCATCTGTCCAGCCCCAACCCCCTTCGGATTCGGCAATCTTATAATGATTGAATATGTTTTGTACTAATCCGACCAACAATTCCCTTTTGTATTTTCTTTTGTATATCGATTCACCTTTCATATAGGAATAGACTATGTAATTATTTTGGGGCTCCTCATATATAAGCGTTGGAAATAGTAGAATCTCTGAATACTCTTTGAGAAATACTGCTTCTGCTTTTAGCACTTGTGGTTCATTCTTTTTTATCACATAGCGAGATTGAAGCAAATATAACTCGCTCGTAGTTCCACCGCTTAGCTTTTTATAAGACGAATCGTCCTCGATGATTTTTAACTTTTTCAGTTCCAAAAGAATGCTTTCAACTTTCATGCTTTAAACCTCATAAAATTAATTGACCTCTATGTATTTATATATTCTTTTGAAAAAGCTTGTTTCCTTCCCATACTGCCAAATAAAAAACGGCCTCTTAAGATAGGCCGCCATTATTATGAATTCTTCTTCATGAAATATATGATTACACCGCTGATAAAACTACCAAGCGCTGCCGTTCCCAGCATCATGAAGTATACGATTTCGCCCAACATAGCCATTTCAGCAGCAGGAGAAATTAATAATTTTACGCCGATGACTAAAGTGCAAATAAAAAATATCATACTGGGCAGCCATTTAAGCCATTTTGCTTTTGCTTTAATGAAAATGAAAGGAAAAGCCATGCCAATAAGAAAAACAATAGAAAACACCATTTTTTTCATTCCCATCCCGTAATATGCTTTGCTGATTGTATTAAAGTAGACGAAATATTAAATTTTGTGTTACTTGTCTATAAAAATGATTTACTGTATAGAGTCTGTTTTTCATATGAACTGAGTTTCATAATTGTTTACTGGCTTATACTATGGTCGAAAGCTTCTATACCCAGTGCACGAATATAATGAAATGTGATTTAAGAAAAGCAGCTTGACATCTGGTTTCTTGATAAGCAATCCTCAGGTTTAAAATGAATTTTAGCCCATTTGCCATCCTTCCAAACAAACTGACCAATTTCCATATTCGTCCCATTTGTCAATTCCACAAAAACAATCATATAGTACTGATCATCATTTCCTAGGAATCGAAAGTATTTAATAAATTCCTTTTTAACCATCGGGTATCTTTGTTTTATCAAATGACACCATTCACCATACCTAACATCGACATTAGTTTTTGCATCATGAGCCCACCCATGGTAAGCAGCGCACAGGAAGTCCTCACCTATGCGAGTTATCTCCTCGATTTTGAAGCCCTCCGAATCCTTCACAGTTTTGATAAAACCATAATAATAACCAAAATAGGTGATTGGTTTGTCTGACCCCTCTATGGTTTCTATTTCATAAAAAAGCTGATCATCGGATATAGGAATCAATTTCAATAAGTTAATGTGGCCGATTCCCTCGAAAAGCTTAAGGAAGTCATTATAACTTAACTTTGTATGGAAATCTTTTGATAAAAATTGATACGCAATTGGAAAAGGCTCTTTAGCCATTCCAACCGTCCCGCACCCACCCATTTTCCCTGGAAGTAAATTTTCAGCTTCACGGAGCACACTGAAAAAATGAACTACTGTCATATAAGGGCTTCTTAGAAGTTCCTGCAGATACATGGGTGAACTTGTTTGCGGCAATCTCATTATATTTATTGCTTTGCTTTTGGATGGCCTAAAATACTTTTCATTTATATTCAATACGATCCCTCCTCTCTATTTTAAGAAGGAGCAATAGAAAATGTGCAGGCAAGGGAATGAAATGTGTATTTTAATACACAATAACAAATGTTTATTTTAACCATAAAGGAGAAGATATCGTGAGAAAACTGTTTTTGCAAATGATAGTAATTATAATGGCTTTTGGTATTGGGCTTCCTCAAATCACAGCAAGTGCTGAGGGAAACGAAAGAGCTCATCAACATTGCAACTGGCACGCAGTTGCGCAATTAAAGGGCGGGATGAGAAAGCTTTGGATTGACCATGTCATGTGGACGAGGGATTATGTTAAAAGCAACCTGGCTGGCTTAGAGGATCAGGATCAAGTTCTTGCTAGGCTGATGAAAAATCAAGAGGACATCGGAAATGCCATCAAGCCATACTACGGAGATGAAGCGGGAAATAAGTTAGGAGTACTATGAAAGGACCATATCGCCATTGCTGGAAAATTGGTTGTAGCAGCGAAAACTGGTGATCAGGCAAATTTTAAAAAGTTTAATACTGAATGGTACAAAAATGCTGATGAAATAGCCAAATTCCTTAGCAGTGCAAACCCAAATTATAACGAAAAAGAGCTAAAAAAAGATTTGTACATGCATCTGCAATTCCTTACTGATCAAGTAACTGCACGATTGAAGAAAGACTGGGCTGCAGATATTACTGCATATGACCAGGGTGAAGATCACATGATAAAATTTGCTGACACCTTATCAAGAGGGATTACAAAGCAGTTTCCGGAAAAATTCAAATGCCAGAGGAAGCATGGGATGAAGAAAAAATAGTGAGAAGAGATTTTTGATGGTTTCGTTTAAAAGGGCACGAAAAGGTAAGATATCCGTGCCCTTATCCTATAGAAAACGATCACGTGAACCGTTAGTATTTTTCGAACTTGAATTTGAAAGTAATACCCGCCGAGTGAGTGCACTTACTTTTTCTTATTTTGCCAGTCGATTGCTAATAAACTGTATGTAACCAGGTCCTCATAGTGGTCATATAGCCATTGTCCATCCCTTGTGACTCCTTCATTGCAGAAACCTAATTTTTCTGGGATTGCTTTACTTTTGGCATTATTGACAGCACATTGAATTTGAACACGATTAAGACTCATATGAGTGAATATGTAATCTAATAAGGAAGATACAGATCTTGTGATGACCCCCTTACCCTGTGCATTTGCTGATAAAAAGTAGCCAATGCTCGTGCTCTTGTTTTTCCAGTCGATGTAGTGAAGACCTATCATCCCTACTAAATTCCCATTATACCGAATACCCGCATCAAAGCCGTTATTATCTGCGTAATTTCTTATCCAAATTGGGATGATTGGTTCAAGGTCTTCAGCAGATTTTCTTTTATCCACCCACAACAGCCATTTCCTAAG
>NZ_JBAVFI010000174.1:0-2099 GCF_049588175.1 Mesobacillus sp. | reverse complement strand
ATTATATCCTTTGTTTGGTATTGCTTTGACAGGCTTCCTTATGGTCTTCCTCGTAAACAAACCAGTTGGTGCCCTGAACCAGGGAATCACTGATTGGCTTTCTGGACTTGGGACCGGGAATGCCGTATTGCTTGGAATCGTGCTAGGATTAATGATGTCATTTGACATGGGTGGTCCAATCAATAAAGCAGCATATGTATTTGGCACCGGCTTGCTTGCTAACGGAGTATATGAGCCGATGGCAGCGATCATGGCAGCAGGTATGGTTCCTCCGCTTGGTATCGCTCTTGCTACAACTTTCTTTAAAAATAAATTTTCAAAACAAGACCAAGATGCAGGGAAAGCTTGCTACATCATGGGACTTTCCTTCATAACTGAGGGTGCCATTCCTTTTGCGGCAGCAGATCCATTAAGGGTCATCCCTTCTGTAATGGCCGGCTCGGCAGTTGCAGGCGGACTTTCCATGATGTTCAACATCGGTTTAAGAGCTCCCCATGGCGGATTGTTCGTAGTGCCGCTTGTTGATGGCGCATGGTTATTATATCTTGCAGCAATCCTGATTGGTGCCGCTGTAACAGCTGTACTGTTGGGGTTTTTAAAGAAACCAGTCACTAAATAGAAATGTTGCCGGCAGAATGAATCTGCCGGCTTTTTATTTTATAAGAGGCTTTTTCATAGAATATTTCAGCAGTACAGCAGATATGATTTTATGAGATGACTGTGAAGGGGGAAGGTGGAATGGTTCAAGTCTTTATGGAAGCTGCTAGATTTGAGCATCGATTCTGGCTCCAGGTGCTGGGGGATCACGCCAGATTTTTGCACGAAGCACTGGCTCCGGTTGAAAAAGAAGAGATCGAGACGGCGAGCTATTTTATTAATACTTTTGACCGGCTTTTAGGGAGAATTGAAACAACGGATCTGATTCATTTGAGTATGAGGGCAAACGAAGAGGCAAAGAAAATCCGGCAATTCAAGCTGGAGTTAATCGCTAAAATGCTCACAGGCAAGGTGAAAATACATTTTGGGCCAACTTTTGTCAACCATATGGTAAATGAGGTTGAAGAATATATCAGAGTACTTGAATACTTAAAAAAGGGTCAGGTACCGCCCATTTTCCATGAACTTCACCATCATACAGTCTGGCTCCTAGACGCTGCCGGCCATGCGGGAGCCATCCAGAGCAATCTAGATCAGGTGGAAAAGCGATTAAAGACAAGAAGCGAAAAATACATGAAGCATTTTGAAGAATTTTATTTGAAGGCAGTTGAAATGACTGGCTATTTACGCACGAATTTAACAGCATTTCCTGCCCTTCAAAAAATGAATGCAGACATTTCATTGGAAATTCAGTTGTTCATGAAATTTTTGGATGAGCTTAAAGAGCTGGAACTGACCGAGCAGGCTTTAGGCAGCTTTGCTCCATTAATGGCTGACCACATGTTCAGGGAGGAATGCTATTACTTAACAAAAGTAGCGGAAGCAGCCTCCATGCAGTTGCCAGGATGTGATCCGGGAATGCCAAGGTTAAAAGCAGAATAACTGGGGTGGATACTAGATAACATGAAAGAAACATCTAGTATCTTAGCCCTAATTTTCCTAAAAGTAGAACAGATGTTCTTGTTTTGGACAAGGTTGTGTTATACTTAAAAGGCAATAGTCGGATCTCAAGAGTGGTCGGCTAGCCCCGCTGAAAGGGGGTGACGCCTTTGACGGTGTTCGAGACCTTTATGGCTATGTTCTCCTTTGCCAGTATTGTCCTCGCAATATTAACTTTTAGCCAAAAAAAATAGACCTCCCTTAACCTTTTGCTTAGGGGGAGGTCCAGCTAATACTATGGCCGATCCACCATGGGAAAGGCTATTGCAAGACTGCCGGTGGGCCAACACTGGCAGTTTTTTTTAACATGTAATAATACAAGGATACCATATAGGCAGGGCAATGTCACGGTAAGAACGTCCCTGTGCATGAGTCGTTTTATGAATTGGCAATACTAAACATGCCTTTACGTAAGAGGATGAATGTAAAAGGAGTTGAGTTTGGTTGCCCCTATGTCAATTAGCTTATGGCGATGTATTTTACGAGGATGCGGGTAATGGCCC
>NZ_JBAVFI010000173.1:0-2103 GCF_049588175.1 Mesobacillus sp. | reverse complement strand
TCTGCAACGTTTGTATCGCCGATTTTATCAAGCTCTACTTCTTCGCCATCAGCAGTAACCGCAGTTACATAAACATAATCATAATCGAATTCAACTTCATAGTTAGCTTTATAACTAAATTCAGCGTTTGCAGCATTTGTTAAATCGAACTCAGGAGTTTCCAATGCAGTATGAAGATCATCACCTTTTTGGCTGTAGTAATACTTGCTGCCAAACTCAGGCTCGATTCCCTTTACTTCCTTCTTAGGAAGATTTACTTTTACAATACCTGCATTTTTGGATTTAGTAACACTCTGGTCAATGACTGCTGCCATGCCATTTTTATCAATGTCTTCGTAATTCACTTCCGTAATGTTGGCCCAGTTGCCGCCAATTGTCTTCTGGAAGAATTCTTTATTTTGTGGAGAGAAGCTAGGTGCTTCCGTTCCTGCGATATTGCCGTTCCAGCTTCCGCCGCTCATGATGGACCATGATGCAACCGGGTCGCCATTGCCAGTGTATTGAGTGTCATACTCATCTGGAAGACCTAAGTCATGTCCAAATTCGTGCGCGAATACGCCGACTGCTCCGTCTTCAGGCTCGATTGTGTAATCGAATGCAGCCATTCTTCCTTCTTTCCAGTAGTCAACATTTGCCTTTGTATTTGGTACAGAATAAACGCCGCCCAAATTCCAGCGGTGTGACCAGATTGCATCATCACCAATTGCTCCGCCGCCAGCTTCCTGTCCAACACCTGCGTGTAGAATCATCAAGTGGTCGACCAAGCCGTCAGGTTCGTTTTGATCTCCGTCACCATCAAGGTCATACTGGTCAAACTTATCGTAGTCTGCCAAGTTAATACCAGAAGCTACTGCTGCATTCAAAGCATCCTTTACTAAGCCGCGAGGTCCTTTTGTACCTGGGTTATTATCATGGCCACCTTCAGGATTATCGCTGCCATAGTCTTTGTAGTTTCCAGGTACTGTCAGCCAATCAGAAACCTTTCCATCCACTGTATAGCTTCCGCCGGATTGCTCTTCATAATATTGTTTGAAGGTTTTTACTTTCTCACCATTAAAAAGTGTGAAATCTTCGTCTCCAAACAGCATTTTTTCATAATGTTCTTTGTTGAAGTCATCAGAATACATATAGCCTGGTTCCTGCTCAATGCTGTTATGCTTGAAGTCAGCATATTCTACAAGAAGGACAAGAACCTCATCCTCACGTACATCTCCGTTATAAGGCGCCTGCTTTGCAGAATCTACTTTAGCTGCACCAGTCGGCTTACCTTTTTTAAAGTTTTCGTGACCCTTATCAAGCTGTTTTTTAAGCTTGTCCTTTTGCTTTGTTACAAAATCCTTTGCCTTATTATCAAACTCTTTTTGTTCCTTTGTTAATTCCTTGTCAGCTTGCCCTGGCTTTTCACCTTGCTTCTGCTTGATATACTTTTGTACTGCTTTAATCACTTCTTCTTTAGAAGCACCTTTAGCAATCAATCCTCTTTCCTGTAATGCTTTTGCCAAACGATCCTGGTCGACAATATTTAAATCTATCGGTGCGGATACAGGCGTTGTTGATGCAGCTGCATGTTTTGGAGCTGCAGTCGTTCCTGCAAACGTACCAGCAAATAAAGTGGAAGCGAAAACAGCGCTTGCCGCCATGCTGGATAGAACCTTTAATGAATTTTTCTTCTTCAAGAGAATACCCCCTGCTATTTCAATAGTTTTGATTTTTCATATTTTCTGAAGAATCTGATTGTAATATTAGCAAGGTTTTGTAATATTGTAAATTTTTAAAATATAGTAACATTATCCTATAAAAACTAGTATTTTTAACTCCAAAATGATGTTATTTAATATTGAATGGCTCTTTTAACCTATTTTCCATTTAGAAATAAGTGTAAATTAAACTATTTTAATACATTTTGATATTGGGAAATTTTCTTTCGCTACTCTAAATTTGATTCTAATGGACTATAAGGAAATTAGTGGAACTCTCTCTTTTTTTACAAATTCGTCCTTGAGGAGACCATTCTTTTAAACAAAAAAAGAAGAGCGCAAGCGCCCTTCCTGCTAATCTATTAATTTAACTTTGTTACACGGCCTTCGATTTGCGGATTAACAG
>NZ_JBAVFI010000172.1:0-4047 GCF_049588175.1 Mesobacillus sp. | reverse complement strand
ATATTGATGTGTTATGGCTTCATTTTTGGGATATTATGACGCCAGTGGAAGAGGTTATGCGTTCCCTGGATGATTTAGTCCGTTCAGGAAAAGTATTATATGTTGGTATTTCGGATGCTCCAGCATGGGTCGTTTCAGAGGCGAATGCGATTGCCAAGCTGCGAGGCTGGTCCCCGTTCATTGGCTTGCAAATCCAGTACAGCTTAATTGAAAGAACGGTAGAACGCGAATTACTTCCTATGGCAAAGTCATCTGACCTTGGCGTTACAGTATGGTCTCCATTAGGACAGGGACTTCTTTCTGGGAAATATACAAAAAATACCAACGATCAAAAGAGATTGGAAATACCAAATCCATTGCATAATCAGTTCCTTAACAATCGAAATCTAGAAATTGCCAGGGAAGTCGATAGGATTGCCGATGAACTAGGACGAAGCTCTGCACAAGTAGCGTTAAACTGGGTAAGGCAGCAGCAGGAGCGAGGAGTGATCATCCCGATTATTGGTGCTAGGACGGAAGCTCAATTAAATGATAACTTGGGGTGTCTTGAGTTTGAACTGGGTGATGAACATATGAACCGACTGAATGAAATGAGCAAAGTCAGTTTAGGATTCCCACATGATTTCTTGTCATCAGGACAGCAGCAGATGTACGCGAAAATTGATAATCATAGACGATAATTTCAAAATTTTTTTCTGAAAGTAGGAATGAACATGGAAAATAAAATTTGTTTAATCACTGGCGGGAATTCAGGTATTGGCAAGGCAACAGCTCTTGAATTAGCTAAAAAGGGAGCAAGTGTCGTTATCCTGTGCCGCAGCAAGGAAAGAGGAAATGAAGCTGTAAAAGATATTAAACAACAATCTGGTAATGATAAAGTGCATTTAATTGTTGCGGACCTTTCTTCACAGCGAATGGTCCGCCAGGCAGCAGACGAGTTTAAACAAAGGTTTGACAAGTTAGATGTATTGATCAACAATGCGGCTGTATTCTTACCTGAAAGGTCTGAAACAGAAGATGGCATTGAGACTACATTTGCAACAAACTATCTCTCTCATTTTTTACTCACTCATCTTTTACTTGATTCATTGGAAGCAAGTGGGGAAGGCCGTATTATTAATGTAGCTTCAAAGCATAATGGAATTAAGATGAATTTCGATGATTTGATGGTAAAAAATGATTATGCATTCTATAAAGCTGTAGGGCCTACAAAGCTAGCTTTAATTCTATTCACAAAGGAGCTAGCTAAAAAATTGGAAGGCAGACCAATCACAGTAAATAGCCTGCACCCTGGAATCATTAAATCGAACATTATGCATCAGCTGCCATGGATCCTTCGCACTGTTTTCGGCCTAATGTCAGCCAAGACAGAAAAAGGGGCAAAAACACCAGTATTTCTTGCGGCTTCCCCAGAGGTAAAAGGAATAAGTGGCCAATTCTTCAATAATTGTAAACCGGAAAAAACAACGAAAGAAGCCAACAATCAGGAAGATGCAAAAAAATTATGGGACATAAGCATGAGCCTATTAAAACCTGGAATCTTGGACTAGTTTTATTAAATAGTTGATTGTACAAAAAATTAATAATAAAAGGAGATCATAATGAGATATAAATTGCTTGGAAAAAGTGGATTAAGAGTGTCGGAACTTGCCCTTGGAACGATGACATTCGGAGAAGATTGGGGATTTGGAGCCTCGAAGGAAGAAAGTAAAAAAATATTTACCCAATTCATAGAAGCTGGGGGCAATTTCATCGATACTGCCTGCAATTATACCAATGGGACAAGCGAAAGGTTTATTGGTGAATTCATTCAAGGCAATCGAGAGCAATATGTCATTGCTACAAAATTTTCGCTAACGACTCGAACAAACGATCCGAATGGCGGAGGGAACCACCGCAAGAACCTTGTTCAAACTGTTGAAGGAAGTCTTAAGAGATTAAATACAGACTATATCGATTTATTATGGCTGCATGCCTGGGACTTTACGACTCCTGTCGAAGAAGTCATGCGTGCATTGGATGATTTGGTTCGTGCAGGCAAGGTCTTATATGTTGGAATTTCGGACACACCAGCATGGATTGTTTCACAGGCGAATACATTAGCCATGCTGCGTGGCTGGACACCATTCATCGGGCTGCAAGTGGAATATAATTTGCTGCAGCGTGCACCAGAACGTGATTTATTGCCAATGGCAAAGGCTTTGGATATTGGAGTAACTGCCTGGGCGCCGATTGCTGGCGGGGCTTTAACAGGGAAATATTTAAACCAATCAAAGGATGAACTTAAACGCCTGGCGCCAGAAAGCAAACGGTTGAATGATGCTAATAGTAAGATTGCCATGGAAGTTGTGAACATTGCTGATGAGATCGGCAGAACTCCCGCACAAGTCGCGCTCAATTGGGTACGCCAGCAGTCGGGGGTTATGATTCCGCTCATCGGAGCCAGAAAAGAATCACAAATGGTAGACAATCTTGCTGCTGTAGAATTCACTCTAACACCTGAACATCTAAATCGTTTAGATCAAGTAAGCCAAATTGAACTTGGATTCCCACATGATTTCCTATCATCTGACCCAGTACGGAATGCGCTGTTTGGTACTACTTTTACAAAAATCGATAATCATAGAACTGTGTAAGGCAGGATGAAATGATCCCATAACAAAATTCTGTAATCAGGCACCGAAGGGGGAAAATTAAATGCTCTCCTTATGGTGCCTATTTCTATAATTATTGGAAATTTACGGCTTAGTTGACAATGATTGGTCCGGTGTGAGAAATTTAAGTTACTATCACATGGTTTCATGTTAAAGGAGATCTTAATAGATGATTAAGGAATGGAAAAGTTGTAAAAAAGGGGATGAATTTTGCCCTGTTTCCTTTAAAAAATATGGGTTTTTGTTTTGGACCATATTCATGATATGTGGAATAGCAGCAATTGCAGTAAATTACCTTTTTGATTCACCATTGCTGTTGGGCTTATATGGCTATCCTGTCGTCTTGCTTTCATTAATTCGCGTTCGAAATAGTGTCTTGGTTGTGCTGGGTGGCATTTTACTGGGATCCTTGCTTTTGACGAGAACGCCTGATGCAGTACACTTAACTGTTATAGCTGCTTATGCGATCTTAATGGTAATTGTCCGGAGAGTGGTATGGATTTCATCTCGTAACTACAATGAAAAGAATGAACAGGAAGATTTATTGCTAAATACTGTCTTTTCATTAGCGAAAACCATTGATGCAAAAGATCCTTATACGGCCTATCATTCTAGCAATGTAGCAAGTTATGCAAAAAAGATTGCAAAAGAAATGGGACTTTCTAACAGGGAGATAGATTCTATTTATTTGGCCGGACTCATTCATGACATTGGAAAAATCGGAATGCCTGATTCCATTCTTCAGAAGGATGGAAGGCTGACAGAAGATGAATATGCCACCATGAAAAAACATCCTGAAGAAGGATATAAGATTATTAAAGATATTCAACGCCTTCAAGAACTTGGGATAACGGATATGGTTCAATATCATCATGAAAGACCAGACGGAAAAGGCTATCCTCGAGGTTTAACCGGTGCAGACATTCCCGTTGGTGCCCGCATTCTAGGGGTTGCTGATGCGTATGATGCTATGACAACAAATCGTTCTTATAGACAGAAATTGGCTATAGAAACTGCTGTAAATGAAATAACAAGGAATATCGGAACTCAATTTGATCCTATTGCTGCTAATACGCTTATTGGAATCTTAATTGCTGAAGGTAAAATCCAAAAAGAAGAAAAGTCGATGCTATCAACCACATTTTCCGTTGCTAATTAAACATAAAAAGCCTTTCTGTACTGACTTGAATTCGGAAATTTGGTTTCCAATTAAATAGAGAAAAAGAGCAATCCATCATCTTTATCATGAGGATTGCTCTTTTTTTTTATTCTTCAACAATAAGTTTAAAATGCTTTCTTTCATCATGAAAAGAAGCAGAGGGTACGTCCCCGCGCTTCGTCCAGTAAGTCACTTTAAAATTTAATTCTAATAGATTGGAGCGGCACCCTGAAA
>NZ_JBAVFI010000171.1:0-4123 GCF_049588175.1 Mesobacillus sp. | reverse complement strand
GGATTCGGGTGAATATTTAACGGTGAAGCTTGAGTATCCTTTTCACTTTTTTACTCCGTTTGTATCCAGCCTGTTTCCTTCAGCATTGTCGATCAAGGCGGAGTCCACAATCAGAGTCGAGTAGGGGGAAAATATGATAAGAAAATGGTTTGCTGAGGAATCTGGAAACACGCTAATACTGGCAGCCCTTTCTCTTTTTGTCCTTTTGAGCTTTGCGGGTTTGGCAATTGATGGCGGAATGCTTTATATGACCAAGGCGGAACTTCAGAAGACAGCAAATGCCGCTGTCCTTTCCGGTGCCCAGGAGCTGACGAATAATGAGGCAAAGGTTGATGAAATAACGAGAAGCATTGTGGCTGCCCATAACGCTGGTTCAGCGATTGAGAACATCTCAATTGAGATGGAGAAGAAGGTGGCTATCGACCTGTCAAAAACGGTGCCACTTGCTTTTTCAAAATTATTTGGCAAGGAATCAGTCAATGTTCGGGCACATTCTGCTGCGGAACTGAGAACAATGGGAAGAGCAGTAGGTGCAGCTCCACTTGGAATTGATGACAGCATTCCTCTTGAATTCTATAAAGAATATCAGCTTAAAGTAGATAGCGGCGGTGTTGAGTACGGTAACTTTGGTGTACTTGCTTTAGGCAGCACCGGGGCGAGCTCTTATGAGGAAAACCTCCGGAACGGTTATCAAGAGGAATTGGCAGTAAATGATATCATCGCCACCCAGACGGGAAATATCGCAGGGAAAACAAGGGAAATCATCAAAGAAAAAGTAAATTCATGCCCAGAACTTCCAAGAGATATCCATGACAGAGATTGCTCGAGGATCATCCTTATTCCTGTCTATACTCCTTACAATCATGATGTCAACCAGGTGAAAGAAGTGAAAATAACAGGCTTTGCTTATTTTTACATAACTGACCCAATGGATAGTAAGGATACATCTATCAAAGGCATGTTCATCGAAAGACCAGGTACAGGATTTGAAACGACATCAGGCGTTTTCAAAGGCGCATACAGCATTCGAATAACGGAGTAGGTGATCAAAAATGCGGTCAAAGCTTGTTTTGGTCCTCGCATTGGTAATGGGGATCGTCACAACATTTCTTTTCTTTCAATATATGAGTCAAGTAAAGGCAGAAAAGACAATGAACAGTAATCTTGTAGAAATCGTTGTCGCCAAGGAAAAAATCCTAAAGAATGAACAAATAACGGCTCAAAAGCTGATGCTGGCAGCGGTTCCCCAAAAAGCGCTGCATGCCAATTCTCTTAAAAGCATCAAGGATGCAGAAGGCAAACTGGCAAATGCAACAATCGAGCAGGGTGAGCCAGTTCTCTCCCACAGGCTTGGGACAGAAACTTCCGAAGCCACCTATGTATCCAGGAAGGTCCGGGACGGATATCGGGCTGTTTCTGTTGGAGTTAATTTAAATCAATCCGCTTCAAACTTGATTGAACCAGAAGATGAAGTGGACATTATGTTTTCAAAAAAAATTGAGGGGCCCAAACCCAAGGTAGAATCACAAATTATTCTCCAAAAAGCCAGAGTTCTGGCTGTGGGCAGAAAAATGGTTTTACCTGAGGATTCACAGGAGCCATATACAGAATATACGACTGTTACTGTCGAGTTAAAACCAGAGGATGCTCTTAGGCTAGTAAATTCCGCAGAACAGGGAAATATCCATTTTATGCTGAATAAACGGCCTGTATTAAAGGAACAGAATGTAACTGGCGAAAGCGATAAAGATTGAGGTTAATGGAGGGTGATCAATCATGGAAGACGCAACTGAACTGCAAACACATGAAATGAAGCCGGCAAAGAACAAACGCGGCGAACTTATTGCCGTTTGCAGCGCAAAAGGCGGGATTGGTCGCACGATTTTGACGGTCAATCTGGCTGGAGCCTTAGTAAAAAAGAATATCTCCGTCGCTATCCTGGATGGGGATTTCCAATTTGGGGACGTGGGGCTGGCAATGGACCTGAAATCAGCTTTTACCATCAAAGAAGTGATTGAAGGGATCGGCACTCTTGATGAGCATAGCCTGGCGGGCTATTTATCCAAACATGAAACCGGTGTGAGAGTGCTGGTGGCCCCTGAACGTCCTGAATTTGCTGATCTTGTCACCAAAGAGGCTGTTAATAAAATCATCGACACTATGCTATTAAATTATGATTATGTCGTGGTTGATACCGGTGTAGGTCTTAGCGACCATACTGTACATATTGCCGAGAAGGCGGACCAGATTATGGTGATGGCAAATCTGGAAATGACCGCCTTGAAAAATACGAAGCTGATGCTTGAGACTTTTGAAATACTTGAGCTTCACAGCAAAGTAACACTTGTGGTGAACAGGGCAAACATGGAAAGCGTTATACAGGCTGAGGACGCGGCAAGGATTCTTGGATATGAAGATCCTGTGTATATCCCAAATGATTTTCAAACATGCTCTCAATCTCTTAATATTGGAATTCCATTTGTGGTGAACCAGGGAAAGACGGATGTGGCAAAAGCGATTTTTAAAATGGCCGAACGCATTACAAGCCGCCGGGAAATAACGCTTTTCAAAGAGCCAAAAGGCCCTTCATTTTTATCAAAATTAATCGGCAGAAAACGGACAAGGGGAGGAACAGAACAATGAGCCTTCTGAACCGCATTCAGGAAAGGACGCAGCAAGCGGAAGGAAACGCGGAACAAGCTGAATTGATATCCGAAGCCGTCCCACAGCAAAGACTGGACATTCGAGCAGTTTTCAGAGACCCGAAAAAAGAGGCAGTGAACCCCGAGGTTCAAAGGAAACAGGATAAGCATCAGGAATTAAAGAACCTTATTCACAAACAAATTTTGCAGGAGTTTAAGGACTCACCTGTTGAGGAAATAATCCCTCGGCTTGATGGCATGGCGATCGAAATCATGAAGGATGATGAACAATTCCGCGGGAGCATTGATCGCAAAAAAGTCGTTGATGAACTGAGGAATGACCTGACAGGCTTTGGGCCGATTAACCCACTCCTCATTGACGAAGAAGTGAGTGAGGTCATGGTGAATGGCCCAAACCAGGTTTATTGCGAGCGTAAAGGGAAAATCGAAATGACCTCGATTAAATTCAGGGATGACGAGCATGTCATGAGCATCATTGAAAAAATTGTAGCACCGCTCGGCAGAAGGATTGATGAAAGCTCTCCAATGGTTGACGCAAGGCTTCCGGACGGTTCTCGTGTTAATGCCATTATTCCTCCGCTTTCCTTGAAAGGCCCGACAATCACCATCCGAAAGTTCTCCAAGGATCCGTTCCAAATTGAGGATCTAATAAACTTTGGCACACTGAGTGAAGAAATGGCAATCTTCCTTGAAGCCTGTGTAAAAGCCCGCCTTAATATTTTCGTCTCCGGGGGAACGGGTTCTGGAAAGACGACGACCTTGAATGTTCTTTCCAATTTTATTCCGCATGATGAACGAATCATTACGATCGAGGATGCTGCTGAGCTCCAGCTAGGTCAGGATCATGTTGTCTCTTTGGAATCAAGGCCGCCGAATATAGAAGGAAAGGGTTCAATTACAATCAGGGATCTTGTTCGGAACTCGTTAAGGATGAGGCCTGACCGGGTTGTCATTGGTGAGGTACGTGGAGCTGAAGCTTTGGATATGCTGCAGGCTATGAATACCGGTCACGATGGCTCGCTTGCAACCGGGCACTCCAACAGTGCCAGAGACATGATTGCCCGTCTTGAAACGATGGTTTTGCTCGCAGGTGTTGAGCTTCCTGTAAAAGCAATCCGGGAACAAATTGCCGGAGCGATTGATGTCATTATCCAGCAGTCCCGGTTAAAGGATGGTACAAGGAAAATTACAAGCATCACGGAAGTGCAGGGGATGGAAGGCGATGTCATCGTCTTGCAGGATGTGTTTACCTATAAACAGCAGGGAGTAAACGACGCTGGCAAAATTATTGGGCGTCTAGTACCAACAGGAGTCCGTCCTAAGTTTTATGAACGGCTCGAAGCTTCAGGAATTCATATCCCAGCCAATGTTTTCATTGAGAGTGAGGAGTGGGGAGAATGATTTATGCCATTTCCGCGTTCTTCCTGCTGACGGCTTTCCTGTTATTCTTATCTATATTC
>NZ_JBAVFI010000170.1:0-1545 GCF_049588175.1 Mesobacillus sp. | reverse complement strand
TTTTATGCCCATCTGACTTAGGGTTTCTAGAACCTTCCGAACGTTTCGGAAGGGCAAGCATGAATGTTTAAAGCTTAATAAGTAGTCTTCCAGTAGTTCTTCCCAGGTTAAACTCGTTAATTTCATTTCCTGTAAAAGCTGACTGTATACCAGGTCCTTCCATACATAACCGCGGCAATCCAGTTCTATAAATCTATTAATGAACTGCTGTTTGTCTATTAAACTCAATTCCTTTATATAACGCTCGTACTGGTCGTTGATGAATTTTACCAGGGAGGTGTTGCGGTCGAGCAGGGTCCCGTCGAGATCGAAGAATACTGCTTTGATTTCTGGCATATTGTTCACCCCTCATATGTAAAAGAACAGACCCTGGGGCCTGTTCTAATTTTACCTTATTTTAGAAATGCATTATAGTATCGAGTCATCGCTACTGCAAAGTCTCCGCGTGTATTTTTTACAGATGGGCTGAAGGTTGCTGTCACCTTCGGCTTTAGATCATATGGTCCTTGCGTTACGGCAAATTTCGCGTTAAGAATGTTCAGGTCTAACGCGAGCTGGACATAGCCTTTGAGCTGAGCCGGAACTTCGGCTGCATCGGCAATTGCGATTCTTTCATCGTTATACTGGACGGTTAGCTGCCCATCAAATTCCTGGGCTTCTTTTTGCATGCCTAGAGCCTGAACTAAGGAATAAGCCAACTCTGCGCGAGTAACGCCATCTTTAGGGGCAAACTTGCCGGCTGCTTTTGGGAGGATGACTCCGTTCTGGATGTGCTGCTGGTCCCGAAAGGCCGCTCCTTTTGCAGTTACAGCTTCAACAAATGGAAGGTCTTCGCTCAGGATGTCTGTGAAGCTCGGAGCCTTCGGAAGTGATTGCTTGATTTCAGCTCCCATGACTAAATATTTTGCCAGTTCCGCTCTTGTTAAAAGTGCATCCGGCTTAAAAGCGCCATTTGAATACCCGTCGAATAATCGTTCACTTACGCCGATTTTAATCGCTTCAGCTGCTGGGTGATTCGTGATATCATTCAGACCTGTAAAACCACTTACCTTCGTTAACGCAAGCTCTCCCTGTACTGTTTCAGGAAGGCCGACTCCGATTGGATTGGTATCATTACCGCGAATCCCCCTTATTTCCGCTTTCCAGGTTCCAGGGACCGGAGATGTCACGGAAACCGTGCGATCATAATAGAGCGGGAACAGCAGGCTCACTCCAGAGCTGTACTCTGTCCCGTCAGGTGCAATCAAGACAAGGTTAATTGGATTGCCCGTCTGGCCCATCACTCCTGCTCCATCTACTTTAGCTGCAAGACTGGACATGCCTTCTTCAACCGTAAATTCATACTGATTGTCGGAAACAAATGTTAATGGGTTATAGCTCACTGAAAATTCCTTGCGTTCCGTTGTCGATTTAACATTGCTATTAAAGGTTTGTGTTGCGTTTACTGTTTTACCATAAACAGTTTCGTTAAAGACTTTGTCAATGGCAGCATATGCATTGACGTAGCCTGAACCCACTTCCCACGTTTCATAGCCTGGCATATTC
>NZ_JBAVFI010000169.1:0-3082 GCF_049588175.1 Mesobacillus sp. | reverse complement strand
GAGGATAATACAGCTACATTCCTAAAAATATTTGGATATACACACGCTGCATATGTGGAGATAAGTCCTCCCAGCGAAATGCCTGCCATGCTGCTCTGGTCTTTTAAAGTCCGATATTTTTTGTCTATTAAAGGCTTTAGTTCATTCACAATAAAATCTATATACTGCTTGCCTTTTCCGCCAGTCGGATCAATCCGACCAACAATCTTCCTGCTATACTGACCATTTTTCCATGGGCAATACTCATTAACTCGTTCTTCGCTATTTTGATCAATTGCCACAACAATAAGCTTCATTTCTTTTTCAGTTAAAAATTCTTCAAGCTGTAGTGAATGGTCCCCTATCGCATCTTCATCGTTAAATACATTTTGGCCATCGTGCATATAAAGTACTGGATATCTTTCAGTTCCATTATTGTGATTTTCAGGAAGATAAACTCTTATCAATCGATCTTCTTTAAAGGAAGTCATATTTATGTGGAATTTTTCAATCATTTTGTACTACGCTCCTTTGCCAAAAATACTGCATTATTCTATTTCTCGGAAATTTTTGAATGGAAAGTAGACAAATTCACTCTTGCCGATAATGCTGCTTTGTTGGATATAACCAAGCCCATTTCTGCTGTCCATGCTGTGTAAGCGATTGTCTCCCATGACAAAAAGATGGCCGTCTGGTACTGTAAGTGGCCCAAAATCACCTGTCAGCCTTTGCCCGTTGATATTAGCGACTTTTCGGTTTTTTGTCAGATAAGATTCTTTAAAGCCTTTTCCGTTAATAAGTAGTTCATCATTTTTCATCTCAATTTGGTCACCAGGAAATCCAATGACTCTTTTAACATAATTCTCATCCGTCCCTTTAATAATCACGATATCACCCCGGTTAAGATGATCAACGGAATAATATTTTTCAACAAATATTTTTTCGTGATTATGCAAGGTTGGTTCCATCGAAGCTCCCTCAACTATGTATGGTGAAAATATATAGGTTCTTACCAAAAAGGCGATGAGTGCAGCAAATACCAAAGATGTAACCCAAGATTTTAATTCATTTTTTGTACTTGTTTTATCCATTGCATTTCCTCCTTAATTTTTAGAACATAGGTCCCAATAATTTTGCTCATATCTAAGTCATTACAAGTTTCAGGCTTCCTTATAAATATATTCGTATCTCATCTTTCACTCTCCTGCTATACCAATAAAAATGACACGATTAGATAAACTTAATGGTAAAATATGTTGATAAGGAGTGAGGTATTATGAATTTTTATATTGCTTCAAGTTTAAATAATAAGGAAATGGTCAAGTCATTAGCAGATCAACTTAAAATGGAGGGTTTTTATCATAGCTATGATTGGACGATCAATGATCGTGCAGATTCAATGGATATACTCGCTTCCATTGGTGAACGTGAGTTAAGTGCGGTGAGAAACTCAGACTTTTTGGTGATGTTGCTGCCTGGCGGAAAAGGAAGTCATATTGAAATGGGAATTGCTCTCGGACTTGGGAAAAGAGTATATTTATATTCTCCCAACAATGATATATACGAGTTTGATAAAACAAGTACTTTTTATCATGTGGCAGGGGTCACTAAGTTCATCGGCGATTTTGTATCATTCATGCAATTTTTACTGCAAAAGGAAACCACAAACTTTAACCGATTATGTATACAACAGCCATTAGGATAAGGGTTAATAGATTCATCCATACATATAATTTAAGCATGAAAATTGCCCAGGTTTTACCCTTCTGCGCGTAAACAAATACGATGATAGTAAAAATAAAATTGGCAGCTAATCTTGCTGGGGAAGCATTTCCCCAGAATAATCCGTATATTAACGATAGTGCAGCCGCTATACTAAAAATAATGATATACGCTTTAAAAATCTTTTCTTTTCGTTCGCGTTCATGCTGGAATTCGTACAATGCTTTCTACCTCGTTTGCTGTTTAATTCAAAGTGTGTCAAAGGATAAAATATATGCACTAACGGTGACTGCAATAATGATCAGGATAGAACCGAGCAAGAAACTAACATCCATAAACAATACAGTTCCGCCAATAGATAACCACATCAGACTGAGACTCAGTACTTTATTCTTCCTTGAAATCCCTTTTTTTTCATAGAAATCCTTAATATAAGCCCCGAGCCATTTGTTTTTTATTAATTTTTGATAAAGCTTTTCAGACGATCTCACATAGCATACTGCACCGAGCAGGATGAGTGGAGTGGTTGGCAGAAGAGGAACTACTATACCGATTACTCCCATTCCAATTGAAAGAGTCCCTACCGTGATTAAAAAAGCTTTTACTGCTACCTTCATGAGTTCCCCCCAGCCAGACCGAAAAATACTTACTTTTGGTATTCTATCATTTCTGCGGTACGTTTGCTTCAGACATGAGTTCAATCGGAATGCCAGCTTCTATATAACTCCTTACAAGCTTCCACCCAAAATCATAAGAGAAGGTTTAGAAAAATAAATTGCCTGTTTCTAATGGCTTGCCGTCGATGACAAGCTGTGCTGAAAGAATCGACATTACTTCATGTTCTCGTAATGATATCCTCGATAATTCCTTCAAGTCCCACTTTGCATTGTTTTCAATGACGAACTTAAATCCCTGTTCCCATCCCCTGATTGATTCTTCGTAGCCAAAATCGGAAACTTTTCCCCCGGCAATTTCCCTGGCTTGATATTCCTGTGAAATAATACCTTTCAGTTCAGCAATAGAAGAAGTCTTCCATATTTCAAGATAGTGTTCATGAAACTTGTTAAATGATGTTTCCAACTTTCACACCCCTTTGACCAGCAATGACAAAATTATCCTATATCTATTAATCAATTACAATCCCTGGAATTTTCATCTATCCCTGAAAACTAAAAAGCTGCTGCTCTAAAGAGCAACAGCTTACTTAACTATTATATTATGTCTTGTATAATAATTTCCATATCTATAATAAAATTCAATTTCAGCATCCTGGCCTTTTATTGAAAAAATATATTTCGTTTTAACGCGTTCGCAATTCTTTAGATATTCGATACCTTCATTTTCTGCAAATTCCTCTAAATATGTCTCTAACTCTTTTTTC
>NZ_JBAVFI010000168.1:0-1737 GCF_049588175.1 Mesobacillus sp. | reverse complement strand
CTGCATCACAGTATTTTCCTCTCCATCTGAATCCAGGTGTGCTGCAGTTAAATGCGGCACCGAGACATCCTCATTTGCTGATGTTGTATGTGGCGCCGGATTCTTCTCGTTTGAAACTGACATTGGGGCTGCCAGAGCTTCGCCATCTGATTTTTGATCGGCGGTTTGATTTGGTAAGGATCCTGTTGGATTTTCACCCGCAGCCTTCTGGAAAAATGGCTCAGACGCTTTTGTTGGCATGGTATAAAAAGCGTCCGTGTCACCGGCCAGAGCGTTCAGCTTCTCCATCAAGTTTTCAGGTGTAACAGCTTCCATGCTCACCAGATAGTTATGGAGCCTGACGAAAAATAAGGCATCTTCGTTTTCGTCGTATCGAGCGGAGAGCAAAAGTTCCCGCAGGAAGTCTTTAAGTGATACCTTTTCAAAAATATTAACTTTAACAGGCAGGTAGATAAAAACTAATCTGTTTGAAAAGTTATCAATAAAGATATCGCGCTGGCCGAACACAAAATTCTCGATCTCCAGACCGCTTTCCTTTGCATCCACCAGGGTTTCCGCAATATTGAGGAAGCTGTTGTACAGGCTCTGCCTTGTAGCCGGATTAGAGTTCCTCATTTCAAGCGTCGTGTCTGAAATCAGGTCATAGCGAAGGTAGCAGTTTTCTCCCTCTACTATCGCACGGCATGGCAAAATTCCGGGAATTGGACTGTTTCTCACATACTCCACCTGTCCCGCGTCAATTTCCTCTTTGCTGGCTGCCTGATAATAAAGGAATTTCGATATTCCATGGTTTTCCAGGGTAAACTCCGCATGTTTAATCATTGCCTTCGACTCCATTTTTGAGATTATGTAACTGTTGTTCGCAGGATCACGTTCTTTTTTTCAAAAGAAACAGTAGGGCAAACCGCAGACGCTGCTTGCCCCTGCCCCCTCTTACAAAAAAACAGAATAATAGCTTACTTGAATGAGCTAGCGTTGTTGTTGATCGCTGTTTCTGCTGTGTTGTAGTTCGTGACCGTGTTGTCAAGGAACTTCGCGTAGCTGTCAACAACCTGGCGATATTCTTCAAAGCGTGGTGCCAATGAGTTGAAGTTGCCGCGGATTGTGTTGGACGCATCAGAGTTCCAAGTTGACGATAGCGCGTTCATGTCCTTCTTGATTTCCTCAAGACGTGTGGACAATTGCTGGTTCAGGGTGCGGATTTGACCTGCCGTTTTGCTAACCTCGCCAAGCGAGATTTTGATTCCATCTCCTGCCAATGTATTTCACCTCCTGTATTGTTAAAGGCTATTTTCGCATTGATTGTTGCTTTTCAAGTATGCTCTTTATACCGGGGGAGGGCTCTTTTCTGGTTGTTCCTGAACCCTGACGGCGATAGATTCGTAAAAATCCTAAAGCCGATTTTTACTTTTGAGTGTAAAAGCAACAAATTTTACGAAAAGAGCCATGTTAAAGATTAGTTGCTCAATCTCTTAGCCTGATTAATAACCTCGTTTTGAGTGTCGCGGTATGTCTTCGCACTCATTTTCAGGAACTCAGAGTATTGTCTCATCAAGTTCGTCATCTTTTGGAAATCGTCCATGAAGCCTTTGATCTGTGACACATATGCCTGGTTGTCAGTACCCTGCCATGCAGCGCCCATTCCTTCGACTTCGCTGAAAAGAGCTTTATAGTTTCTCTCATAGTCAGCGGCCTGCTGCTCCACTTTTGCTGCAGTCACATCAAGCTTCGCTGGAT